>JASHQK010000390.1 GCA_030039195.1 Candidatus Sulfotelmatobacter sp. | reverse complement strand
GATGTCGCTGTCGATGTCCTGCACAATGGTTTGCGGGATGCCTCCCAATACCGGAGATCGATACAGGTTGTAGGAATTGTGGCTGGCGTTCAGCGCTTTGCGGAAATAGATGTAGTTCCCGTCCGGCGAAAAGGCGAGACTCTCATAATGCGAAGCCGACGGCGGGATGACTTGCGTATCGCTGCCCGTGGGTACATTGCGGAACCACAGGCTTTGCAGCCCATTGTCGTCCATCACGCTCAGCACGTATCTGCCGTCCGGGGAAATGGCCGCTCGTGCAGCCTTGCCCGAATTCGTGACTTGCGTGACGGTGAATTTCTGAAAAGGCATCGGTGCAGGACGACGCAACAGGGAGTAAAGGCTAAAACCTAGCGCACCAAGCACGACCAAGGTGGCAATTACGCCAACCCGAATTCCCAGCCATGCTGCTTCGCGAGGGTGACAACGTCGCTGCTGGTATGAGCGGACTGAACTGCGGTTGGAGTAACTGTTGCCACTCCCAATCCGGGCGTCGAGACATCGTGGCTGGAATCGGTGTCACGCTTCAGGCGCAGCAACTCGGAACGCATCTCCGAGGCGTGCTGGTAGCGAAGTTCACGATCCTTCTCAAGAGCACGATGGATGATGTCTTCTAGCCTCGGTGGAAGGTCTGGATTCAATCGCAATGGGGGAGCAGGAGCCTTGTTAAGGATGCAATCGAAAATAGTGCCGGAGCTTTCTCCTCTGAAGGGCAACGTCCCGGTCGCCATCTCGTACAAGACGACTCCAAACGAGAACAAGTCCGTCCGTGCGTCAAGTTCTTTGGCGCGTACCTGCTCTGGTGACATATAGGAAATCGTTCCCAAGGCAGCGCCCGGACTTGTCAGGTGTTCGGCGCTCGATTCAAGTGTTGGCTGCGACATCCCGATGGCAGTGCTTCCTGTAGGAGCAACCTTCGCCAAGCCAAAATCCAGAATCTTGGCATGCCCGCGCTTGGTAATGAAGATGTTGGCAGGCTTGATGTCGCGGTGGACAATACCCACAGAGTGTGCCGCATCGAGTGCGTCGGCGATCTCAATTCCCAGCGACAAAATCTCCTCGATTTCCATCGGCTTGCCACCGATCCGATGCTTCAGCGTCATGCCGTCCAAATACTCCATGACGATAAAGTGCCGACCATCGCTCTCATCAATCTCGAAGACCATGCAAATGTTGGGATGGTTCAGCGCGGAAGCGGCTTGTGCTTCGCGCTGGAAGCGAGCGAGAGCCTGAGCATTCTTGGCAACGTCGTCAGGCAGGAACTTGAGCGCAACGAAGCGATGCAGCTTCACGTCCTCAGCCTTGTAGACGACACCCATCCCGCCGCCTCCGAGTTTCTCGATGACGCGGTAATGCGAGATGGTCTGCCCGATCATGGGTGCGGGGACTCAGGAGCCATTGGCGGGAAATGTTATGCCGCAATCGCAGGCAGGTCAACGAGCTTCGAAGAAACCGGATGCTCCTCCGCACAGCACAATGTGTGACTGATGGGAGTAAGCCATTTCGGTCGTGGGTGCAATAGTTACATAGACTTGAGCCACGCCTAGATTTTCGTAGGACTCTGCCATCAAAACTAGGGAGCTTCGCCCTATCAATGCCGTGTCGTTGTGTTGCCGTCCCGTGCCTCTGCCTGTTCGGTGGGCGAGTGCTCAATCATCACATGGGACCAGTATGTTCCAGACGCCATCACATACGGAAACGTGCGAGGCACCTCTCCCTCGACAGGCAACCCAATCTCTTTCGCAGTCTTGTAAGGAAAGTGTATGGATTGCCATGACTTAATTGCATTACCCGCCGTGTTCGTCTTCTGATCATATGCCGAGATTGGTCCCAGCATTCGGTATCCGGCAGTGGGGTGGTCGGGAAGATTTAATTTCTTGTGCTGGATTTCGCTATCAATGTTTTTCGCCACATCTTCGGGCTTCACCCCGTTTTTGCGTAGTTCTCTTGCGCGAAGAATCACTGGCATGAACGAACTGTTGTAGCAGCGAGCATCGAACTCGGTGCTGCTTGGGATCAGCATGCAGTTCATCTCATTCGTACCTTTGCGGGCAATCACAGGTGTCTCGTGCTTGTCGAATAGAATTACGCTCGCTTGATCTCGAAGAACGGCAGGAAGTGGAAGTACAGCAGCCGCGATTTGCTGCTCGGTGGATAGGGTGCCATAATCCTGCGCCAGACAAGTGCTCGCACCGATGATAATCAGGAGAGCCAGATAGGGCGAACGCACGGGTACCTCCTTAGTGCGGCAAAGAAGAACGTCATTTCGCGCACATTGATCTTGCGACGGACTACAGCCGGACGTGCAGACTCCCCAATTCGATAACTTCTCATCTCGCGACGCTAGCGCGATGCCGAGGTGTCCGCAGCCGATCAGTGGAGAGAAATGGTAGGTCTTCAACCCAGACAAGTCAACGAAATGCAGGTCATGCGTTTTTCGCCCCACGAGCGAGAACATCGGCGGAAATCCAATGGATTCAATCACTGGTCAAAAAGGCATACGCCGCAGCAGCCGCAAGCTCATGAATCCATTAGCCCGGAATTTCGGATTTCGATGGTTCGCCCGGTATACCTTCTGAGTCGGTGATGACTGATGCTGCCCAACGGCG
>JASHQK010000032.1 GCA_030039195.1 Candidatus Sulfotelmatobacter sp. | reverse complement strand
GAAAGAGCTGAGAGTCCTCCTCGATCTGCGCCTTCTCTCGCAGTTAGTTCACGAGACGCCTTGGTCATTCATGTTTCCCCGCTGAAGGACAGTTCCCCGACTGTCTCTCCAACAAAGCCCGCCAAGCAGTCTATGTCCTCTGAACATGTCTTGCGAATGGCTCGGTCGGGCCATGGAAAAGCGCTACGCTTAACCCTGCCGCGTGGGCTGCCATCAGTGCCTTGCAGGAACTTTCTGACAACTCTGACAGTTCAACGGGCTTCGTGCCCGTATTTCACTTAAAAAAGGGGGACGCAGACGCGAAATCGTAGAGCGCCCAGTGGGTTAGGAGAGCGATATGAGAATCAGAAGGATGAGCTTCTTGCTCGCTGTGATTCTGTTAGCCGTGGGCGTGATGAATGGAGATTCGCCCGAGCAGAAAAGGGAAAAGACCCGCAAGATGGCTGCACAAACACTACAGGACTTGTACAAGCTGCGACCTACAGCCCAAGCCGCTATTCAGAAGTCTGCAGGCTATGCCGTTTTCAATAACATGAGCGCAAATGTCTTGCTGTTGAGCACCGCTCGTGGTGCAGGAGTCGCCGTACACTCCCAAACCAAGAAGGAAACTTTCATGAAGATGGTTTCGGCCGGAGCGGGACTGGGTGTGGGAGTCAAAGATTACCGGGTGATTTTCATATTCGGGAACGAGAAAGCGCTGGCAAGATTTTTGGATTCCGGCTGGTCCGGATCGGCACAAACAGATGCGGCGGCCAAGGCAGGGAAATCGGGCGCAGCCTACTCAGGAGCGGTGGAGGTTGAGCCCGGCGTGTGGGTCTATCAGATCACGAAGAATGGCCTCGCCCTCCAGGTGACAGTCCAGGGTACGAAGTACTATGAGGACGAAGATCTCAACAAGGGACTCTAGTCTCGAATAGAGATTTGGTCGTTGCAGAATCCGTTGAGCCGTAGGCTTTTTCCTGTTACACCTTGGGAGCTATTTTTGGGCGGCTCGACCCTCTGATTCTTTTGATGAGCGAGTAGTCACCCTGGGAAGGCTGTACGGCGATTGGATCTTGAGACGCGGAGCGGTTGAACGGAAGCCGCGATGGTCGGTGAGCCTACTGCTCTGAGTGCCGTTTGGTGAGAACACGACCGAGATCAGGAAGAAACTCTTTCAACACGCCAAACCCCATGTTGCTCGACATTGTGAGGCCAAAGCTGACAGCGCCGTTTCCTGCGGAGTCTTGGCTCCGAGGCTGCCAGTACCGGGATAAGAAGGCACCCGCCGCGACGCCGCCAAGCTGGGAGATTGACAGGTGCCGCTTCCCGCGATTGTCACGTGCGAGTACACCACTCGCTAATGCATATCCGGTACGCGTCCAAATTCCATTCCTTCCTGAATTGAAGTAACGGTTGTCTTCCTGCAACGCGCTTGCGAGACCGAAGGTTACGGTGCGCTGAATAGTGTATTGACCGAGAATGTTTGCGAATCGTTTCCCATAGCCTGATGCACCCTGTTCCCACTCGGCCGGCTTGTCCTTCCACTGATCGATGCCGGCTGAGGAGCCAGCCTTAAGATAACCGAGGGGGTTGACCATCGTCTTCAGATATAAGTGCGTACGCTCAGCCTGGGTCAATGGGCGAAAGGCGCATGCTTTCGTTGTGCCTGCCATATTGAGATAGTTCAAGAGATAATCAACACCTCTTCGTGGAGTGGATCCCTGCTCAGTCGGGACTGAAGTTTGGTTTTGTGCCGTTGCTAAAGGACTCCACATCACGATGAGCAGAGCGAACACGAGAATTGCATTTTGTGCCAGGTGATGCCTCATCGTTGGTATCGCACCAACCATGCCTCTGAGGCACAGCAAACAAGTCAGATGGTCCTTACCCGACTTGCCAACCCTAAACGCTAAGAGTCTCACTGATTCGTAATAGTCGATGTGCTAGTGAACACAGAACTGTCGGCAATGACAGTGCCATAACTTGGGCGAAGTTTTTCTCACCTCTGGTCGCATGTCACTACCTAAAGTTCATTAGCGCTGGCGAGGGCATGAAAGGCAGGAGTATTCCTCGGGCTTGCCGGAAGAAATCATACCCACTGGCAACTCTGCCAGTGCAAACGTTCGAGCCCCGCCGATATGGTAGCTGGGACCTGAGGAGGCGCAAGTCATCATGAGGAAGATAAGTGTGTTTCTCGCCCTGTCCATAATCGTCTGCGGGACGTGTTTGTCTTTGCTGTACGGACAGGAGGAAATGACGGTCAAGGGTCTCATTACGAGGCGGACCGCTGAGACTCTGATGGTGCGTACTGCTGATACGACTCAGATTGTCACTCTAACCGACTCAACGAAGGTGCAGTCACCGAAAGGATTGGGCCTTAGAAAGCAACAAATGTCCTGGACCAGTCTCATCCCTGGCCTGAAGGTCACAGTGAAAGGTATCTCGACCGCGGAGGGCAAGTTCGAAGCCAAAACGATTACGTTTAGTAAAGCTGACCTGCAAACCGCCAGCATGATCCAAGCTGGCTTGACGCCCACCGAAGAGCGCGTGGCTGCGAACGAAGTGGAGACTGCTTCCAACAAAGAAGCGATCTCTGTCAATGAAGCGTAAGCGTCTGAGCAACACACCTGTTCGACAGGCGGGACCTGTGTTGAAGTGTCCGGATGACCGCAAGAGCAGGGTTATCAGCACCCAGGCGACGTACCCGTGCGGAAGTTCAACGGTTAGTGACGGAGTTTGTGAGCAGCGGTATGCGGCGGAGCGAGTTTTGCAAGAGTCGAGGTTTGAGCTTCAGCACTCTGGATCGCCATTTG
>JASHQK010000031.1 GCA_030039195.1 Candidatus Sulfotelmatobacter sp. | reverse complement strand
TCCAAAACGTCCGATGTTGGGAACATCGAACACTACGAATTCAGATCCAGACTGCACATTTCTCTCGTATGGGAGAAAGGGATAAATCTTGCGGTATCTCGCGATGACCTCGCCTTTCGGATCGATGACGGATGCAGTGTTGAATACGTTCTCTCCAACGCGTTCGTAGATGGATCCCGGGATCAGCCAAACGTTGTGCGTACCGGCATCTTACTCCCACCAAGATTTTTTCTTCGCTAATGACTGATAACGGCTTTCGGTTGGTCCGGGCATGGCTTCGGCGAAGCTCAAGCTCGCACCGAACGAACAGAGTTCTGGGAACACCAGCATGCGGGTTTGACGGGTGCGACTTCAACATGGATGGGGACTACTACGCGCGTCCCAATCGACCAGCGGGAATCAAGCTGGCTGGGTTCAGCAATCAGCAGTTTGTCAACGGCCTGTTCGGAAACCCGGCGCTCACATTCTACGGGCCGACCTTTGAAAGCCGAAGTTCCGCGGCCATTCAAGTTTTCTGCCCGAATGGTTTAAATTCGATTCTCGATTTCGGCCCGGTCTTCACCGGGCCCGATCAGCAGTGTATTCCGGTGGGATCCGACGGTAACATGGGACGCAACATCTTTCGGGGCCCTGCCTTCAAAGACGTCGACTTGGGGCTGTTCAAGAATGCGAAAATCAATGAACGCCTGAACCTGCAATTCCGCGCTGAAGCTTTCGACCTCTTTAATCGCGTGAATCTCTACAACCCCATCGGAAATATGGGAAGCCCGCAGTTTGGACAATCTGTTACCGCATTTCCTTCTCGTGAACTGCAACTGGGGCTGAAATTGCTGTTCTGACAGCCCGAAGATCCGGGTATTCACGCAATACGTACTGGGCTTTAGGAAAAAGTCTGCGGAGAAGAGTGGTTCCCCCCTCCGCACGCCGAGGACCAGTTACAACAACGGCGGAGAAGTGTCGAGCTGCATCCAGCAGCACAGGTGCCAGTCTTCGCTGAATATCTTGCATAGGAGAAATGTAAGCTAGCACCTGAGATTTCTCCAATACTTCCATCAGCGCTTAGAAAGAGCGGCACGGGTAGGCTAACGGAGTTTTGTGCCTCTTGGACGTGTCGTTGATCGTTCCCCAAAGCAATAAAAATGCCTCAGAATCAGACAACCTCTGGGGCTTTTCTTGCGCTTCATTGTACGCTCAAGCTTGCCGTTACGCTGTTAGCGACAGTTAACCAACAACGCCGGAAACTCGAAACCGGGTAACGTTTTGTGATCGCAATCACACTACTATGCAGTCTCCTTCCAAGCTGCAAATCGATGCGTGGGCGCATGCCAGCACGTCAGTGCTTAGCATCACACATCGAAGTGACGGACATCACGTATGTACGATTTCATCTTGACATGGCATTTTGAGCGCTTAGAATCTGCGGAACTTTCTCCTTGATAATTAGCCAAGGCCTGGTTCGGACTGGGGGAGTCTGGGCACGGCAAGGCTGGTCAAGGTTGTATTGAAAGTCTAAGGGCGATCCCAGGCGGATCGCCCTTGTTTGCTGCGCTTCGATATTCAACGCGCAGAACGCGAAGAGTTGGAGCGTCTGTTCAGGCATCCGGCACGGGTGCTTCAGGATCGACCTGTGAGACTCAGAGGCGGCGACCGAACCAAGGAAATTCCAATCGCCGAATGGGAAAGGTTCTACCCGAAAGAGGCACAAGCCCGCATATTGCGGTATCAGGCGAGGGTGCTAGGCTTGGGCAAAGAAAAAAGACATTATTACGCCCATAAGTCTTCCTGACCGAGAGAAGTCGAAGTGTCCGAACCCAGTAGGGGCGCGAGGCCGAACGGAGCCTGGTGATCCATGACCTCTGCAATAGCTTTCGAGCAACACTCTGCTTGTCGGAGTAGGATTCTCGAATGCGACTTCGGATGCGATTCGTCCTCGTAACGCTCGCCCTCAGCACGCTCTTTAGCCCCGCCGTCATTGCACAGGATGGTCTTGCCCCGAAGGTGGATAAAATCTTTTCCGTTTACGACAATGCGGGATCACCGGGCTGCTCGCTTGGAGTAATTCGTGATGGCAACTTCGTTTACCGGAAAGCCTACGGTTTGGCGAATCTCGAAATGGGAGTTCCTCTTTCGCCGCAGTCCGTCTTCTACATGGGTTCGGTGTCGAAGCAGTTCACGGCTGCATCGGTGGCGCTTGCGGCAGAGCAGGGCTATCTCTCGCTCGACGATGACGTGCGCAAATACATTCCAGAGCTTCCCGACTATGGTCATGTCATCACATTGCGACAGATGATTCACCAAACCAGCGGATTCCGAGACTTCTACACGCTTCTTGGTCTCTCAGGTCACGACCCAGCAGACTTCAATTCGGCAAAAGAAATTTTAGAAATTGTGGTTCGTCAACGAGGGCTGAACAACATCCCGGGAGACGAGTGGATTTACAGCAACACGAATTACTTCCTCCTCGGCATGGTTGTACAGCGGGCGACCAAGAAGTCACTCGCCGGGTTTGCCGCCGAGAACATCTTTAAGCCTCTCGGCATGTCTCACACGCTTTTCTATGACGACCAAACGCGCGTGGTGCCCGGTCGGGTTGCCGCCTACGATCCGGCTGCGC
>JASHQK010000389.1 GCA_030039195.1 Candidatus Sulfotelmatobacter sp. | reverse complement strand
AGCAGGCAAACCTGGTAGTAATTTCCGTCGGCACCTCGGCGGGGCCAGGAAAACTCGTGGGAGCAGCGCCCTAGCATAAGCACATCCATGAATTTCTGCGGCATGGTGGATTACTTCCGGGTCAGTCGAGCCTCGGACGCATCGTCATCATCGCGCGAAGGGTTGAGTTTGGATAGGTTACTTTCGTGCAGGGGGTGGCATGGGTGGTTGCATGTGTGGCGCGGGGAAGTTGACTGTGTTGTGTGGGCGGAGGCATTCCTCCGGGGCGAGCGTAGCGAGCGTGAAGTCTTCGCCGAAACGGCCAAGTCAGCAAGCCGTCACGTGTATCATCCCCGCATGGATCGAACCTCCGATCTTGCCGCCTTCATGCTCGCCGGCGGCAAGAGCACGCGCATGGGCACCGACAAAGCGTTCGTCGAGTTCGAAGGACGCACTTTGCTCGCCCGCGCCCTCGATCTCGCCCGCTCCGTCACGACTGACGTCCGTATCGTTGGCGAGCGGGGCAAGTTCGCCGCGTTCGCTCCGGTCATTGAAGACCTATATCCCGGCTGCGGACCTTTGGCTGGCATTCATGCTGCGCTGCGCGCATCTTCATGCGATCTAAACCTTATCCTCGCCGTCGACATGCTATTCCTCACGACCGATCTCCTCCTCTATCTGGTCACTCGCGCTCGAAATTCTTCGGCGACCGTCACCATTCCACGCTCTGGAAGGGGATTGCAGCCTCTTTGTGCCATTTATCGCCGCGCCTTTGCCGGTGCCGCCGAAAACGCACTGAACGAACACCGTTACAAAATCGACGCTTTATTCGCCGGCGAATCCACACAGGTGATTCGCGAGGATGAACTGAAGGCGAAAGGCTTCTCCGCAGAAATGTTTTGCAATGTGAATACGCCCGACGAACTGGCCGACGCGCGGCGGTTCCAGCGTTGAAGGTCATGGAATCGGCTGTGGTTCCCATGTCTCGCCACAACGGCGAGACATGGGGCACCCCGCTATTGCTTTACTGGAAACGCCGCAGTCATCCCGCTGGTAAGTTCAGATGTCGTCGTTTTTATTTTGGGGAATTTCTCGATAAACCACTAAGAGCACAGACGAGCACGAGGGATGCGAGAATGCCTTCCTGCGTGCACCTTCGTATCCTTGGTGGTTCATGAATTTCAGCCACCAGCGAATCCAAGAGAATTGAGTTGTTGCCGCGGGTTATGATGAAAGCACCGCGTTTCTTGTCATGCCCGACGATTCCAAACTCGCGCCGTATATCGAATTTCGCGATGTCTCCAAGGCCTTCGGCGACAATGTCGTGCTCGATCACGTCAGCTTCAACGTCATGCCCGGCGAGACCGTTTGCATTCTCGGGCGCAGCGGAGTGGGCAAGTCCGTTTCTCTGCATCACATCATGGGATTTCTCAAGCCCGACTCCGGCCGCGTGATCGTCGCCGGCGAAGACATCACCGATTACACCGAGGACCAACTGGAGCTCATCCGCAAGAAAGTCACCATGGTGTTCCAGAACGGCGCGCTCTTCGATTCACTGACAGTCGGTGAGAATATTGCGTTCCCGCTGCGCGAATCCAACGAACTCTCCGAAGAGCAGATCTACCAGATCGTCGACGGCTTGCTGCAAATGGTCGGCGTGCAGGAGATGCGCGACCTCTTGCCGTCCGATCTTTCCACCGGTATGAAGCGCTCGGTGGCGATCGCCCGCGCGCTGGCCGCGCGTCCGGAATGCGTGCTCTACGACGAGCCGACCACCATGGTCGACCCGCTGATGGCACAGCTTCTCGGCGATCTGATCAAGCGCCTCAAAGTCCAGTTGAATCTCACCAGCATTGTCGTGACTCACGACATGCGCCTGGCCAAGAAACTCGCCAACCGCCTCGTCTTTCTCTATGAAGCCAAAGCGATCTTCTTCGGTACCTACGACGAAATGGAAAAATCCCCTCACCCCATCATTCACGAATTTCTGGAATTGGATGAGCTGAAGATTGAGGCTTGAGAAGAGTACCGAGTTGCCCGTACCCAGCGAAATCTGACCGCGCCGCCACAAAGCGGAGGGTGACCGTAACTTTTCCCGCGTGCGAACGCTCGTATGAGGAATGCGCCAGGTTTTTTCGGGGTACAGGGTACTGGCAACTGGGTACTGGCTTCAGAACCCTTGCTCTACCAGCTCTTCGATCGTCAGCGAACTCTCGGCCGACTCACTCCTCATCATCTTCTCGACGTACTTTGCGATGAGATCGGCTTCCAGATTCACCGGATCGCCCGCCTTGAGCGAATGCAGATTCGTCATCTCGACCGTGTGCGGAATAATCGCGATCGTGCACCGATTTTTTCCGAGTTTGGCCACGGTCAGGCTGATGCCTTCAATTGAAATCGATCCCTTGTACACCGTGTATTTCTCCACTTCGTCGGGCAATTCGATTTCCAGCCACCAGTTTTCGGAGTCAGCGATGCGCTCGAATGAGATCAGCTTTCCAACGCCGTCGACATGCCCCTGCACGATGTGCCCGCCGAATCTGCCGTCGGCCTTCATCGGCAACTCGAGGTTGACCAGCGCGCCTTCGTGAATACGCGAGAACGACGTTCGCACCCAGGTTTCTGGAGCAAGATCAGCGCAGAACGATCCCGGCTTGATGTCGAGGGCAGTGAGACACACTCCGCTGACTGAGACACTGTTGCCGGTCCCGAGCTCTTTCGGAGTGTGATCAGCGGTTATGGTGATGCGGCGATTTTCTCCCTGCTCTTCGATATGAGTGACGCGCCCGACTTCTTCGACGATGCCAGTAAACATGAGTGCCTCCACCATGCACGGAACATGATAATTCACCACGGAGGCACTGAGACACGGAGAAAACAATGAGTTCCTCCTCAGTGGCTCCGTGTCTCCGTCGCGAAAATCGAGCCTTACTCTCTATAGGGATCGCGCAGATATCCCTCGACGGCGAAGTCTTCATCAAGGGGATGCAGTCGGACGTTGCGCAGGGAGATCGGTGAGAACTCAGTACCGCGCGAGAAGGGAATTGCCGGCTCGCCAAAAATCTTCGGCGCGTAATAGAAAAACACCTTATCGACGATACCAGCGCCCAACGCGGCGCCATTCATGGTCGATCCGCCTTCGATGATCACTGACAGGATCTCTATCCGCGCCAGTGATCGCAGAATCGCATGCAGGTCGAGTCGGCCGTCCGGGCCGAGAGACACCGTTTCGACGCGAACGCCTGCCTCTTCGAGTCGGGCTCGCTTTTCGTGACACAGCGCGTTATCCGACGAGGCGCAGAACGCCAGCAAATCGTTGCTTCTGGCTTGCGCTGCGCTCTGCACCAGCCGGGATTCGAGCGGAAGCCGCAGGTGCGAGTCGAGGATCACCCTCAGCAGTGGACGCCTTCGAGGTTTCCCGCTGCGATCAGTCAACCATGGATCATCCGCTAGCACCGTTCCAATGCCCAGCAGAATCGCGTCATGCTGATGACGCAATTGGTGCACGCGTGCGCGCGCGGATTCGCCGGTGATCCAGGCTCCGCGAAACCCGGGATCGGTGCCAGTGTTAAGACGAGCTTGCAGTTTCTGATTGGCTGATGGCGCAATCTTCCCATCCAGCGTCATCGCTGACTTCAGCGTCACGAACGGCATGCCGCTGCGAATGTATCGCGCGAACGCTTCGTTCAGCTTCTTCGCTTCGTCTTCGAGCCCTCCCACTTCAACCTGCACTCCCGCTGCACGAAGCTGTTCGAATCCGCGTCCGCTAACTTTTGGATTCGGATCGGCCATCGACGCGACCACGCGCCGAACTCCCGCTGCAATCAGCGCATCGGTGCAGGGTGGAGTGCGCCCCTGATGCGCGTGCGGTTCAAGATTGATGTACAGCGTTCCGCCGCGAGCGCGCTCGCCAGCAGCCTCGAGGGCAAGAATTTCGGCGTGCTTCACGCCCGCGTAAGTGTAAGTTCCTTCGCCGGCGACGTTTCCATGTGCGTCCGCAATTACTCCTCCGACGTAAGGGTTCGGCGAGGCTAGACCAATCCCCGCCCGCGCCAGCTCCAGCGCACGACGAAGCAATCGCTCATCCCGGGAGTCAGTCGGCATTCAGCGTGAATGTACCACGGAGTTCTGACAAGCACGAACGGCTGCGTCATCCCGAAGCCTCGCGTTTTCACGAGCGAGGCGAGAGATCTCCATGCTTACAACTCCGCTGAGCGGGAGATCCCTTCACTCCGCCTGAAAGGCGGCTTCTCTCAGGATGACCTCGAACTGAAAAAGCTGGAGCGGGGAAGATCTGTCACTTCCGCGGCGGAAAGCTGCGATCGGAATCATCTTCGATCTCGGCGACGGCTGCACCGCTGCGGCCTTTCGGCCCGCGGCGCAGGGGAGCGGTGACGTACGCGTAGGGATCGCCCGGCGGTGTTTGCTCGCCGCGCAAGAAGCGGCGAATGGAATCCTTCACTTTCTTCATCAGCGACCGCTTTTCGCCTCCATCCGCCATACGTCCTCCTACTCAAACAGCGAATCCACGAATTCCTTGGGATCAAACGGCAGCAGATCTCCGGCTTTCTCGCCGACTCCCACAAATCGCACGGGCAGGCCGAGCTCCCTCGAGATGGCCACGACGACCC
>JASHQK010000388.1 GCA_030039195.1 Candidatus Sulfotelmatobacter sp. | reverse complement strand
TTCATCTCTGCCTCCTCTCGAATGCACTGCCTCGATACCTTTAAGCGGCATGCGCCCCTTCAATGCGCTCGCTTGAATGCCAACCCGGTTTGGCTGTCCCAAATCTTTGTGCGGCCAACGGAACAGGAGCTTCGACGTTCGCAAAACTGGAGTTCAGTAGTTACTGAAAGACTTCTCGCGATCTTTCTTGAGCTGGTCAAAAATATCGTCGGCCAGCCTCTCTTCCCAACTCGTCGACTTCTCTGTGCTCCAGATCAGTTTCTGCGAGCGCCGGTCCACGAGCCGAACCTGCGCATCAATCACCCTTACAACCACTTTCGCGGCTACTATTCTGCTCTCCGCGTTACAACTTAAAATTGCATCAGCTTCTTCGATCCGCGCGGTCACAGTTACAGCGCTCCATTTTTGCAGATGAGATCTGAGGAGCTGCACGAGGTTGTCTGAAGACGGAGCAATATAGATGGTTTTCACCTCGTGCAGGAGAACGGGCGCGGCCGAAATCGTAGCTTGTGCCGTAAGAAATTCCGAGGAGATGGCCACTGCGGTGAGGGCTAGCATCGCCCAGCGCACGGAGAGATGAAACTTCATACATCCTCCTTCCGATGTCGCTCCGAAGGAGTCTCGCTCAGCCTGCGTCAGAGAAATGCACGCGAGAGGGGCGATCAACTGATGCTCGGGACGGAAAAGAACTCTATAGACTCTTCCATTGTCGTGATCGTGCCTCACCACTGCAGTGACCAGCATCACGGCGACAGATTACATGCTTTTTTCAATCGTCCGTAGCGGGCTCGGCTGGATCGATGCGGATGACCATTCCCAGAAATCGTGACTCCGATCACAGAAATATCTTCGTGATCGCAGCAGAATGCATGCAGCAGCAAAGGCGACTTATCCCCCAGGGGTCGCCAGGCCTTCGGTCTTTCAGAATCGATCGGTCCCGGCATCTCAGAAGTTCCAGCGCCATTTTCCTGATGCTCAGGAAGGAAGAAGGTGCACCATGTTGCTATTCCACATATTCCTGCTCGCAGTTGTCGGCATTCTCCTCCTGTTGATGTTCCCAGCTCTATGGGGACGTGCACTCTATGAGCGGTACACAGGTAGCCGCGTCGTGATTTGTCCGGAAAATAAACGGCAGGTTGCAGTCAGTGTTGACGCTATGCACGCTGCCGTTACGGGACTCTCCAGAGCTCCCGAACTGCGGTTGTCCGATTGCACTCGCTGGCCGGAACGCCGAAAGTGCGGCCAAGAGTGCCTTCCTCAAGCACTCAAAACAAGCCCATACCGGCTTGGCGAGGTGCAGGTCAAAACCAAGAAGATTTATCACCTGCCGATTTTGGTCGCCGCCTTTGCAGCCTGGTATCTTGGCGCGGTGTGGCACTCTCATTGGCTATTTCGTGAACGTTGGATGAACGCTCTGGGACTTGATTCCGTACAACTGAAAGACATGGTTGCATGGTACTCGCCACACCTGCTCAGTACCGCCGTGTGTCTTCTGTTCGCCTATGGAGTGGCGTGGCTCCTCGCCGTCAGGCAGCGCTCCGGTGTGTGGCAAGGCATCACTACTTCGCTATTTCTCTGGGCTGCACTTGTGCTCGCGATTTCACCGAGGATTCTGGGCCTTGCCCATGAACTGGTGCTGATCGAGGGCGCCTATTCATTTCTGATGGCCATACTTGTGGGAGCCCTGGTCGGCGGCCTCCACGACAAACTGCGGTTATCCGACTTTTACCAGAGGCCGCTACAAACCACGCGCGGATGACTGATCGGCGACGGGGGCGGTTACACCTCGCGAGAAAGAAGTGTTCGAAGGTCCAGAGAAGGGCGCCAGCTGCCCGACGAACCGTGACATATAGTGCGCTGGTCACGTCTGATGTGTGTTCGCCACGCCGGCAAAGCCCTCCGTACCAATCCATAGCTGCGCCAACAGTTGCAGATTCTTCTTATACGTGCGAGTGACTGTGAACTCCCTTCCTCCCTGCACGCGCAGCACATAGTCGCCGCTAGGACATGGGTGGATCTCCTCGACCAATGCCGCGTTTACCAGCACGGACCGATGAATCCGCACGAACCCGTGTAGATTGAGCTTCTTCTCAATGGTCGAGATCGACTCGCGCAGCATGTATGAACCTGAAGTATGTAATAACAAGACATAGTTCCCTTTGGCTTCGACTGCGATCAGGTCTGCTGCATAGATGAAGAGAATTCTTCCCTTGGCCTTGATGGCGATCCGCGCAGACTTCTCCATCGCGCGCGTTCGGATCTGGGGCAAAGCTTTGCTGGAATTTGTTGATCGCGCCGCCGCTTGCCGGAACCCGACATTGAGCGGCTCACGCATGCACTCATCCGAGAGTTCGTGATCTACGCCCACGCTTGAGAACATCGTCCACATCGGCCCATTCTCTCGCATTGTGGTATGTCCTTATCTGGCGCCGACTGGGCCCGCTGTTCCGTCGGACGACCAGACTGCGCTTACGCTCAAAAAAGCAACCTCTGCTGAAGCTACCCGAGCCTGTTGAATGTGGTTAGCCTTACATTTCGCAGCCGTTCCATCCGACCACTTCGAAACTGAAATGTCGAACTCCACCCCCCCCCCGGCCATTAGAATACGAACCAGTCGGTATGTAAAAGGAGACGATGCAATCAACCCCGCTTGCGGTTGCCCGGTGCGCGCAGAGAACTCAGCCAGCCCACGATGTTTTTGATTCCCGCATCCCACACCTTCGCATCTTGAGCATTTTTGGCTAATACTTCATAGCCTTCGACCATCGCGACCAGAAAACTCGCGGTCTCTTCCGGAACTAGGTCGCGGCGAACTGTTCCCTGATACTGCCCCCTCCGCAAGACGAT
>JASHQK010000387.1 GCA_030039195.1 Candidatus Sulfotelmatobacter sp. | reverse complement strand
TTCAGCATTGAAATGTATGGCACAAAGGCTTCCGTCGCGTGGGATCAGGAACGTCCGGACGAGCTGTGGTCGGGGCGGCGCGATGAGGCCAATCAGATTTTCGTCAAAGACCCGGCTCTGCTGAAAAGCGAAGCTCGAACCTATGCCGACTTACCCGGCGGTCACAGTGAAGGATATGACGATACCTTCAAGCAGGTGTTCCGCCGGTTTTATCGCTCGATTGCAACGCCAGGGCCGGCGGAGTATCCGCAATTCGCCGACGGCTTGCGTCAGATGGTGATTCTGGATGCGGTGCTCGAAAGCAATCGCCAGCGCGGGTGGATCGACGTTCCTACGCCGGCGGTTCACTCGTAGGTACGCAGTGTCACCGGGCCTGCGATCAGCTTATCGGAACGACGACCGCAACGTCGAACTTGGAGTAGTACTTCTTCACGTCGCCGGCACCATACTTTCCCCGAAATCTCTCGATCACGGACGAAACCTGTTTTGGGTCTGTGATGCTGACCGCCTGAATTTCGATCTCTGCACCCCGTGCATCGATCCGAAGCAGCGGGTTCTTGAGTAGGTTCTTATACCACTCCGTGTCTGATCCCTTCACTGGCAAGAGGTACAACTTTCCCTCATCCCATATGAACCAGACCGGGTTTGAGATCATTCGTCCAGACTTCCTCCCAATCACGGTGATCGTAATTTCGCGATTGCGGGAAAGACGGTCTTTGAGAGTATCGTTCTTCTTTGCCATGTGCACTCCAGTGCTGGCAAGCGCCAGCTCTGATGTTACGCAGGTCCGCGCCCCTCGGCTCGCTCAGCGGCCGACCAATTTTTGCAGCTCTTCGGGGTAGCGCGCTCCCTGGACGTGGATGTTTGCAGTGGCCTCGTCCAGCCGGCGAAGATCGTCTGCCGTGAGTTCGACGTTCGCCGATCCGAGGTTCTCTTCGAGCCGGTGGAGCTTGGTCGTGCCCGGGATAGGAACGATCCACGGCTTCTGCGCCAGCAGCCATGCAAGCGCGATCTGCGCCGGCGTCGTTTTTTTCTGCCTGGCAAACTCGGCGATCAGATCGACGACCGCCTGGTTGGCTTCGCGGTTCCCTGGAGAAAACCGAGGGACGATGTTGCGGAAGTCGGTTTTGTCGAACTGGGTGCTGGCGGTAATCTTACCGGTGAGAAACCCTTTTCCCAGCGGACTGAATGGAACGAGCCCGATTCCGAGTTCCTCCAGTGTCGGGATGACTTCCGCTTCCGGCTCTCTCCACCACAGGGAATATTCGCTCTGCAGCGCGGCGACCTGCTGAACCGCATGCGCTCGTCGGATGGTTTTCACTCCCGCTTCCGAAAGGCCAAAGTGTTTGACCTTGCCTTCGCGGATGAGGTCTTTAACTGCGCCCGCGACCTCTTCGATCGGCACGTCCGCATCGACGCGATGCTGATAGAACAAGTCGATCACGTCGGTCCTAAGCCGCTTGAGCGAGGCCTCGGCGACTTGTTTGATGTGTTCTGGACGGCTGTCGAGGCCGCTCCAGCGCGATCCGCCATTAGGATCGGGCTTAAATCCGAACTTGGTCGCGATCACGACCTGGTCCCGCAGCGGAGCCAGCGCTTCG
Source organism: Candidatus Sulfotelmatobacter sp. (assembly GCA_030039195.1). Taxonomy (GTDB): domain Bacteria; phylum Acidobacteriota; class Terriglobia; order Terriglobales; family Acidobacteriaceae; genus Sulfotelmatobacter. The sequence continues at coordinate 9,323 of JASHQK010000387.1, read as the reverse complement.
CCTACGAGTTCCTCGTTGGTGAACGGACCGTAAACCTCGGCCGTATCAAAAAAAGTTACCCCGCGTTCCACGGCGGTTCGAATCAGTGAAATCATTTCTTTCTTGTCGCCAGGAGGGCCGAAGCCGAAACTCATACCCATGCAGCCCAGCCCGATGGCCGACACTTCCAGATTGCTTTTTCCAAGTTTGCGTTTTTGCATTAGTTCTCCCTTCAAATAATTCGCAATTGTGTCCCCAGTTACGAAATTGCCTGCGCGCGCTGCTGCTCGCGCCAACGGGCCGGTGGAATGCCTTCCCAGGTGCGGAACGCACGCACAAAAGAGTTTCCGTCCTCGTATCCGAGAAGATAGGCGGCCTCATTCAGCTCCAGCGCCGAATTGTTCAGATAGTGGCGAGCAAGCTGGCGACGGGCCTCTTCCAGGACGCGCTGGAAGCTGAAGCCTTCATCCTGCAAGCGGCGTTGCAGCGTGCGCGGACTGATATGCAGCGCGTCAGCAATATCTTCGATCGTGGGTCGCCGGCCGGTGAGATTCTCCTGGATCGTGATGCGCACGCGTTCAACAAAGTTCTCGTTCCCGTTCTCCTGCTTCAGCTCTTCCTCGAACTGCGGCGCCAGCATCGACAGAAGCTCGGCATTCCGCGTAACGAACGGGCGTTGTGCGTCGGCGGCGCGAAAAACGATTGCGTTTCTAGTAGCTCCGCAGACAGCCGGACAGCCAAAGTGACGTTCGATCGTCTTTGCGTGGGCCCGAGGTTGCATGAACTCCACCCGCAGCGGCGACAAGCGCGTCCGAGTCCCGTGACGTGCGATGGAAAGCACCCACGCGAAGGCGCACTCGATCAGCACTGGGGGTTCGATCTCGTCGGCCAGCAACCAGCGAAACTGAATACTCCATTCTTTATCATCCGTTCCCTGCACGATCTGTTCCGGACAAGTCAGCTGCTTGTAGCGAGCCATTTGATCCATCGCGGCGCCGAAGTTCTCTGACGAGAGAGCGGCCAGGCCGACGGGGTGAAATCGTTCCGTTCTGTTTTCTGTGCCGAGGAGCAGCCCAATCGCCGGTCTGGCGCTCACTTCGCCAATCGCCCGCCACAGCGCGAACAGTTCTTTCGTTGTCAGCAGCACGCGCGGTTGACCGGCGAGTCCCGGGGGAAGTCCGGCTCTGCGCAGCACCGCAGCGGGGCGAACTCCCAATTCTTCCATCCTCATGAAGTTGCTGCCTGAGAAGCGAAAGTGTTTATTCATCGAATTACTCGGATTTGAGAGAAGCCATATCGATCGAAAAGCGGTATTTCACATCCGATTTGAGCAGTCTCTCGTAAGCTTCGTTGACCTTCTGGATCGGGATTACTTCCACATCGGCGGTGATGTTGTGTTTGCCGCAGAAATCGAGCATCTCCTGGGTTTCAGGGATTCCGCCGATCATCGATCCGGAAAAACTTCGATTGCGCATAATCAGGCCAAGAGCAGCGACCGGAAGCGGCTTGGGCGGAGCGCCGACGATTGTGAGGTTGCCATCGCGCCGCAGCAGGCTGATATAGGCATTGATGTCGTGTTCGGCGGAGACCGCGTCGAGAATAAAATCAAAGCTCTCGGCGTGCTTCTGCATTTCGCCGGCATCGCGGGAAACCACCACTTCGTCGGCGCCAAGCCGGTGCGCGGCTTCTTTCTTATTGGGCGATGTGGTGAACACGACCACGTGGGCTCCGAGCGCGTGGGCAAACTTCACGCCCATGTGGCCAAGACCGCCAAGTCCGACCACGCCGACTTTCTTACCCTTCCCGACCTTCCAGCGGCGCATGGGTGAGTAAGTTGTGATTCCAGCGCAGAGCAGAGGCGCGGCTCCGGCAAGGTTCAGATTCGAAGGCACGCGCAGCACAAATCGCTGGTCGACAACGATGCTCTCCGAGTAACCGCCATAGGTCACGCCTCCCAGATGCTTGTCCGGAGAATTGAAGGTCAGTGTCATGTTCGGGCAGAACTGCTCAAAGCCGGCTCGGCACTCGGGACACGTGCCGTCCGAGTCGACCATGCAGCCCACGGCGGCGACGTCGCCGGGTTTGAACTTCTTTACCGCCGAACCGACTTTCGTGATGCGCCCGACAATCTCATGCCCCGGAACAATCGGGTATGCCGTGGGCATGAATTCGCTCCATTCATTTCGCACCGAGTGAAGATCGGAGTGGCAGATCCCGCAAAACAGGATCTCGATCTCGACATCGTGTTCGGTTGGATCGCGTCGCGCGATCTTGGTAGAGGTTAGAGGCGAAGTCGCACCGGCAGCGGAATAAGCTTTTATGTTGTGCATGAATGCTAATGTACTCGCGCGCTCGATTCGATGCTATGCAAAACACGCCATTGTGCATGCAAAATATGCCAAGAGTCCGGCCCGATCTCGGCCGGCCTTCGCGAGGGCAGTGCTCCTTCGCCAACCGTTCGCCTGCGCAGTTCACCGTACGTATTCTGGAAACGACACGACTCAATCCTTGAATCCTCACCAGACCCGGTATTCGAACCGCGAAATGTGCGCGAAGCGCCCGATCCCTATGGGTCGGGTTCCATGTATACTAGCTCCCATTTTTGAACGTGAAGGAGAGTCCGGCGTATGGCTTTTCATCCGGATGCGGCTGCCGAATCGAAGTCTAAGGGTTGGAACCCGAAGCACTGGGTCAGCCTCATTCCTTACGGACTAAACCAGCAACATCCCAATGCGTATCGCGATATGCTCCAGGCTGCCTGGGACAACCGAGACCAACTGGGGTATGCCTGGCGCATTCTGCGGGATGGGTGTTGCGATGGCTGCTCGCTGGGCACGAGCGGTCTGCGCGACTGGACGATGAAAGGTGTGCATCTGTGCAACGTGCGCCTGCAGTTGCTGCGCTTCAACACAGCGCCGGCCATGGATTATCAGCTGCTGGAGGATGTCGAACCGCTGCGTGGTCTCAGTGAAAGGCGATTGCGCAAACTGGGCCGCCTGCCCGTGCCGATGGTGCGCAGACGGGACGATAAGGGATTCCGAAGAATTTCGTGGGATGAGGCGATCAACATCGTGGCAGCAAGCTTACGCGATATCGATCCTAAGCGGCTGGCCTGGTACATGACTTCTCGTGGCCTGACCAACGAAGCATATTACGCGCACCAGAAGGTGGCGCGCTTTGTTGGGACAAATCATGTGGACACCAGCGCGCGGATCTGCCATGCGCCTTCTACCGCTGCGTTAAGCGCGACGATTGGTTGCGCCGCCACGACCTGCTCCTATTCGGATTGGGTGGGTGCGGATCTGGTCGTGCTCGTCGGAACGAATTTGGCCAACAATCAACCGGTGGCGACGAAGTACCTGCACTACGCCAAGAAAGCTGGCACGAAGATCTTCGTGGTCAACCCCTACCTGGAGCCGGGATTGGATCGTTATTGGGTCCCGTCGGTGGTCGAGAGTGCGTTGTTCGGTACAAAGCTGGCCGATGACGTGTTCCAGATTCATCCTGGAGGAGACATCGCCTTTTTCTACGGAGTTCTCAAGCATCTAATCGAGAACGGTTGGGTTGATCGCTCCTTCATCGATGCGAGGACCGTGGGCTGGGCGGATGTTGAGTCCAAGGCCAGGAATTTCTCCTGGGAGGCGTTGGAGCACAGCGCGGGCCAGACGCGGGCCGAGATGTTTCGTTTTGCCGAAGCGTTTGGGAAGGCGCAGCATGCGATTGTCACGTGGAGCATGGGGATTACGCAGCACGCCTATGGCAGCGACAACGTTCGCGCCATCGTCAACCTTCAGCTGGCCAAGGGAAATGTAGGCCGTCCGCATACCGGACTGATGCCGATCCGCGGCCACAGCGGCGTCCAGGGCGGCGCCGAGATGGGTGGCCAACCTGGCGCGTTCGTAATGGGCTTCTCGGTGAACGACGACAACGCAAGAAAGTTTTCCTCGGGCGAAATGTGGGGATTCGAGCCGCCGGCATGGAAAGGTCTGAGCGCAGCCCACATGATTCTCGCTGCCGAACGCGGGGAGATCGACGGCCTGTGGCAAACCGGCGGAAACTTCAAGCAGACGCTTCCGGAGCCGGACCTGGTCGACCGCGCTCTGAGCAAAATCAAACTGCGCGTTCATCAGGATATCGTTCCGAATCCTACGATGTTTGTTGATCCAGCTGAAACCGTTGTTTTGCTGCCTTCGCGCACTCGCTACGAGCAGAACGGCGGAGGGACAGAGACGAGCACGGAACGCCGCGTCATATATAGTCCGGAAATTCCCGGCCCGCGGCCCGGCGAAGCGAAGGACGAATGGGAAATTCCGGTGCTGGTGGCGCGGACACTCGATCCGTCGCGCGCGCAGGCGGCCTTTCCGTGGAAAGATACCCAGGATATCCGCGACGAAATCGACCGCGTTTGTCCCAGCTATCACGGCATTTCGAAACTGAAAAGAAAGGGAGACAGCTTTCAGTACGGCGGACGCCGGTTGCTGACGGACAAGTTCCTCACTCCGGACGGCAAAGGACATTTCAGTGGGGTGAACCTGCCCGAAGAACAAGTTCCCCAGGGACGTTTCTTTCTGGCAACGCGCCGTGGCAAGCAGTTCAACAGTATTCTGCTGAGCGACAGTGATCCGATCACCGGGGCCCGGCGTGACGACATCATCATGTCGGCGGAAGACGCCGCGCAGCTCGGCTTACGCTCCGGAGATTCCGTGACTTTACGGAATGAGTTGGGTCAGTTCACCGGGCGCGTGCGCATTGATCGCATCAAGCCGGGATGCCTGGAAGGGCATTGGCCCGAGGTCAACGTGCTTATTCCTGCCGGCCGGCTAGATCCTAGCGGAGTTCCGGATTACAACGCGACGGTTGAAATTGTGGGTGGACGATGTTTGACGGAGACAGAAACCAAGCCTGATCGCGCTTTCGTGAACGCGCGATGAAATAGAGTCGCAGGGGCGGATCGGTTCGAGAACGATTTCGAGGAGAACGATCATGACATCAGAACGGCTGCCGAATCGTTGGGGTGTCGCTGCCGCGGCAGTGATCATGCAAATCTGTCTGGGCGCGGTCTATGCGTGGAGCGTGTTTGTGAAACCGCTGATGAACGCGGAACATTGGACCCTCACGCAGGTGTCGATGTCGTTCACAATCAACGTCTTCTTTATCGGCGTAGGCACGGTGATCGGCGGCTTATGGATGGATCGCGCGGGTCCAAGAAAAGTCGCGAGCGTTGCGGCGGTGATCTATGGTCTGGGGTATGCATTGTCTTCACTCTCCGCCGCGCAGCATTCGCGGGCGATGCTCTACCTCTGTTATGGCGTTCTTGCCGGAACGGGTGGGGGCATGGGCTATATCTGTCCAGTGGCGACGATTGCGAAGTGGTTCCCCGATAAACGCGGTGTTATGACCGGATTGGCCGTCACTGGCTATGGCGCGGGCGCGCTGTTGATGGGGCCTCTGGCGGCACGCGAAATCGTGTCGGCAGGAGTGGCCGCTACCTTCCTGACCTTTGGTCTTGCCTATCTCGTAGCGGTGCTCGCAGCGGCACAATTTTATGCGAATCCTCCCGCTGGCTGGAAACCCGAAGGCTGGGTGCCAAAGACAGCCGTGGCCAAAGCGGCAGGAACATACGATTACACCGTGAAAGAAGCGATGGGCACGGGACAATTCTGGCTGCTCTGGCTGATGCTTTTTCTAAATGTGTCAGCAGGAATCATGATCATCAGTCAGGCGTCGCCGATTGCGCAGCAGCAAGTGCACATGAGCGCGATCGCCGCCGGCACCATGGTGGGACTGCTCGGAATCTTTAACGCTGCCGGCCGTTTCTTCTGGGCGTGGGCGTCCGATTTTATCGGCAGAGCTCGCGTCTACTTTCTGCTTTACCTGATCCAGGCTGGTATTTTCTTCCTCTTACCGAAGGTTGGCACCGAGACCGCGCTCTTCGTCGCATTTGCGGCGATCTATTTGTGCTATGGCGGCGGCTTTGGCACGATGCCTTCGTTTACTGCAGATTATTTTGGCGCGAAATTCATGGGCGGCATCTATGGATGGATTTTGCTGGCATGGGGCGTGGGAGGAGTGATTTCCCCAATCATGATCGCGCGCTTGCGGCAGCTGACCGGCCAGTATTCCTCGGCAATCCACGTGATTTCAGTCGTTATGGTGGTTTCGCTGATTTTGCCGATTGTTGTGCGGAGGCCGAAAGGCAAGGAATCGCTCAAGCCGCAGCAGCCCGCGGCAGCTATTGCTTGATGAGACGAACGCAGTATTTGAGACAAAGCTGGTTTCAACGCGCTCGTGCGAGAGCCATCTTGGCGGCGTGATATCCGCACATGCCGTGCACGCCGCCTCCGGGCGGCGTCGAGGCCGAGCAGAGGTAGAGATTTCTGGTGGAAGTCGCGTAGGTGCGCCAGCTTGGGCGAAACAAAAATTGTCTGATGTCGATGGCGCCGCCTGCAATATCTCCTCCAACCAGGTTGGCGTCCATGCTTTCCAGATCAGCGGGAGAAAAAGCGCGACGCGCCAGAATGCACTCGCGGAATCGGGGAGCGAAGCGCTCGATCTGATCTTCGATGCGAGGCAGCATATCTGCGGTCGAACCGTTGGGCACATGGCAGTATGCCCAAGCGATGTGCTTTCCCGCCGGTGATCGCGATTCGTCAAAGAGGCTGGGCTGAGCCAGAAGTACGAAGGGTCGTTCCGCGAGTTTTCCTTTTCGCGTCGCGTACTCCGAAGCGGCAATTTCCTCGAAGCTGCCGCCCAGGTGAACCGTAGCCGCCCGCAGGCAAGAGGAATCTTTCCACGGAATGGGCGCGCTCAGCGCGTAGTCGACCTTGAAGACGCCGGGGCCGTAGCGAAAATGCTTAAGAGTGTGTTTGTAGTTCTCCGACAAACTCTGGCCAGCGATCCGGAGAAGCTGTCGTGGCGTCACGTCGCAAAGAATCAAGTTGTATGCGGACAACTCCGTCAGCGATTCGATGCGCGACGAAGTTCTGACGCATCCTCCGAGACTCGACAAGTAACTGCACAGAGCATTCGTGAGCGATTGTGATCCGCCGCGCGGGATCGGCCATCCCACCGCATGGGCGGTGACGGCCATCAGCATGCCAAATGCGCCGCTGAGCGGTTCATCCAGAGCGAGAAACGAGTGGGCTGCAAATCCGGCAAATAACGCACGCGCCCTTTCAGTTTGGAAGCGACGCGCAATTGTTTTGGCCGACAGGAATGCTTTGAGTCCGAAGCGGGCCATCAGAAACGGTTGCTTCGGCAGCACGGTTATGGGGCCAAGCACGGCGGGAGCGAACTGTTGCCAGCGTTCAGCAAAAGGCTCGACCAGCGCAGTCCACGCAGCAGAATCTGCGCCAAGAGCGGTTTTCGTATTCTTGAGGTCCCGCTCCAGTACGACGGCGCTACCGTCATCGAGTGGATGAGCGAGTGTGGCCGGTGGATGGATCCACTGCAATCCATGACTTCGCAATGGCAGTGACGAAAAAAATGGCGACCCCGCGGCCAGCGGATGAACCGCCGATCCGAAATCATGCAAGAAGCCCGGCAATGTCAACTCCATGGTGCGAGCTGCCCCGCCCGGCGTTGATTCCGCTTCGAAAACATCCACGCGCAATCCCGCTTGAGCAAGCACGATCGCAGCGGCCAATCCATTGGGGCCGGAGCCGATCACGCAGGCTGTCATTTGCTTTGGCATCGCGAAGAAGCTTCATTTCCAAGCTGAAATGAGTTTCCGTGGCCGAAATCTCTTCGAGTTTCGGACAATCAGTGCGGTCCGATCTGTCCGAATGTTCTTACTGTCGTGACTCAACGTTTGGCCAGTCGATTACATCGATTTCGCCATTAGCCGTGCGCTGCACCGTGGGAGCGTACAGACCGAGCCACTGTCGCCGCCACCACATCCCGGTATGCCGCTTTTCGGCCATGCTCGTGAACCAGTACTGCCACAGCACCGCGCGGATCATGTGCGGCGGTTCATGCGGGAACGGATTACCAGCAAAAAGCTTCAGTACATCCTTGTCACTCGAAAGCAGGCGCACTTCCGTATTCGGCACAATCGGGTAATCGCGCCACGAGCCCAGCGAAGCGAACCACAAATTCCAATCAAATCGCGGCTGATATGGAGCATAGATTCCCGGCGGTTGGTTCAGAGCCTGCGGTTTGAAGCGGAAAGGATATGCGATCCAATTCTGCCCATCCATGGAACCCTGAAATTCGATTTCATATCGGCCGCGGGTCATCACTGCGAATAGTCCGTAACGGTTGGCAATTCGGAACGGCTCGAGCGCGGTGATCGGAGCGGTAGGAAGTGGGTAGTTCTCCACCATCTCCGCCGTGGTCGCATAGAAAATCCAAGACAGCATGACGGCACTGACCGATAGAGTTACTACTCTCCATGTCCCATGAAGCTTAGAGCGCCACGAAATCGAGTTCTCTGCCGAACTGGACTCAGCCACATTAGACGTAGCAGCCTCCTGCGGGGAAGGGAGTTCAGCTGGCTTTCTCCATCTTTTCGGCAAGAGCCTTTCGAAGAATCGATCATCGAGCAGAAGGACACCGAGCGACAGAACCAGATAATTCAGGAATGTATAGTTCGCGGTCAGAATGACGCCAATCTCCCAGGGTGTGACGATGAAGAAGCAGACGATCTTCCATCTGCGCGGAAGAAACAACATCCATACGAGGCCGAGTTCGAGCGCGAGCGTGGCGAAGGCGGCCCCGGCGTGAAACCAATGCGGCAGGTGCTGAACATACCAGCTGATCCATGTCGGCAGCGGTCCATTCTGGTAGTACTCATCCATGGCGGTGAAATGACGCCATTCTGGATCGCCGCTAAGAATTTTTGCCATTCCCGATTCAAAGTAGATACGGAACCACTCCCATTGCAGAAGGAAAAAACTGGCGCGTGAGCAGGGACGTCGTGGAGCGAACCGAGGCCGAAATCCAGGAGGAGCGAAAAATAGTGAGATGAATCCTGCTTCCAGCAGCATGCCGTCGGACTGATAACCGGAAAAGTCCTGGGCGGCGGCCACGAACGCCAGAAAGCAGACGAAGCAGACGGCCAGCATTCCCCGCGGCCACAGATTCAAGACAAGCAAGACCGACGCAACCATGCCCACGTAACAAATGGCGGTGAGCATAGTGTTGCCGCTCGAGAACCAGAGCAGGGTGGGCGCATACCAGACCCTTTCCCACGGGCCGAGCGATTGTGCAATGGCGTGAAGATAACTGTCCGCGGCCAGAATGCCCTCGGGGCCGATGAGACCTGTAATCTGAAAGGAGAGAGAGAAGAAAGCAGAAAAATAGATGAGACCCAAAGCGCGCAGGAACAACCAGCGCGAAATCAG
>JASHQK010000386.1 GCA_030039195.1 Candidatus Sulfotelmatobacter sp. | reverse complement strand
GCGGGAAACAGCGCGCGTTGCGCCAGCAACATGCCGGCGCTCAGGGGAAGAAACAACGCCAGCCAGCGCCAGGCTCGATTTTTCAGCACAAACTCGCCCAGAATTCCGCCAGCGATCACCAGCATGACGATGTAGAGCAGATGCAGGCTGCGAAGCGGCTGAAATCGCGCCAGCGTTTCGAATCGCGCGGGCAGATCAATGATCAGCGCCGCAATGATGTAGACGATGTCATAAATAATGAGGGCGCGGCTTAAGCGCTGCACATTTTTCCAGTTTTTCTGTTGCGCGATGCGATCAAACCACCAGAACAATGCGATGGGCGCTACCAGTCCGAGAATCTCATACCACGCCCATTTTTGGATGTAGTGATATCCGTGCCTTCGGGCCGCTTCTTCATAGGCGGGTGTGGAGCTGGGATTCAGCGGAAACTGCAGCAACAGACACGAACTCACCATCGCGACTTTTCCAGATGCGAGCTGCGCTCCTGATCTGGACTCGAAGTGCAGCATGACCACCAGCAGCACGCAAAACGAAAACGCATACACCCACATCATGGGATGCACCAATGCGGCGAATACCAGCCAGAGCGATGCCCGCACATACTTCCCTTCCAGGGTGCGGGCTACCGCAAACACCGAGGCAAACGCCGCCAGATTCCGCGGGTTCACGTACTGATCCATGATGTAGAGCGCGGTTCCGGCCACTGGCAGGGTGAGCAAAGCGGTAACCATGCCCACCGCGGCCCAGCGCGCCCGCCCACTGGTGAAACAAAGGCTTGCCAATTGCCAGCATGCCAGCAGCAAGAGAAAAACAGACGCCACATGCCACAGAAACAAAACCACATCGAAGGGCAGGTGTGAGATGCGCACCGAGAGCGCAATCAGGTTCGGAAAGAACGTCAAGTGAGCGTGGAAAGCAATGAATTCTCGTCCCATCGGAAACAGCTGTGGATCCAGGATGCGCTCGATTCCGGGAAGGTAAATTTCAGCATCTTCCGCATAAGGATGGTATCCGTGCACGAAGAGTGCTCCGATGGTCATCAGAAAAAGCAGGAGAAGCACAGAAGGCCGAGACGATTTACCCATTAGCGGTTCGATTTTTGCCGACTCCATGTTTATTGAGAATCACGTATGAGAATTTGCGTCCGTATAAACCCGGTGCGTACTGCTTTGTTCTGCTGGGCGTCTCCACGCCGTAATCGTGAATGCTGTCAGGATCACAAATAACGGATCGATGGGCCGACGATAATAGTCTTCCGGGTGTGTCAGGTAATACGCAACCGGAAAAAATAGAAACGCGAGCAAATACGGCATGGCTGTCGGCAATTTCAGGCGGAATGCGTGCCACAAGCCGATTCCCGCCAGTACCGTCATCGCCGTCGCAAGAATTATGTTGCCGGGGTCCTCCGGCTCTTCCGCCAGGTAACGCCGGCTCAAGCTCCAGAATCCCGTCCAGAAATAAACCACTCTGCGCAAAGACTGCACCACGTACAGCTCGCGGTGCGCGCAAATGAACGCCAGTCCTTGTTGCATCTTCTTCCTCGTGTATCCAATCTCTTTCAGTTGCTGGTATTCCCGCCACTCCTCTTCATTGTCAGAGGGATGATAGCCCGGCGGTCCCCAATGCCACGTGTCGGCATTATTTCCGCAATAGAGCTCGAGGCCCAGACAACTGCGAAAGGGAATGACTTTGTGGAATGTGAGGTAATTCCGAATGAACCACGGCGAGATCACCAGCGTCACACTCAAAACCGCCGCGAAGGCTGGTGGGAGCCAGGGTCTGCCTGATTTGTAGCGGCGAAAGCACGCCCACGCGCCAAGAAACGGCGCCACCGACATAAGAATAGGATCGGTCAGCCCGCCCAAGCCGCTCAGTGCCCCAAATACGATCCAGGGACGTACACCGCGGCTGCGCTCCAGCCGCAGCGCCGATAAAAAAATCAGGCTCAGCAACAGGGTACTCAGCGCTGTGTGCCAGATAAAATCGGCGGAGAAGTAAATCGCGTAGGGAAACAACGCCCATCCCCAGCCCGCCCACAGGGCGGTGCGTGAGTTGAAACATTCCAGCGCGATCAGATAGACGGGAATGCAGGTTATCGCGGAGAAAATACAATCGACGGATAGCGCCACCAGCGTCGAGGTGACGCTATACACTCCGAAAATTTTGAAGATCCCGGCCAGCAGATAGGGATAGATTGGGGCGAGCCAGCTTGTCGGCCCAGTATCAGCGAAGAGAGGATTGCTGAATCCCTTGCCTTGCGCGATCGCACGCGCGATCCGGCCCGCTTCTCCGCCGCATCGCCAATGATCGCGAAAAGGATCAGTGCGCTGCGGATAGACGAACGCCATCACGATGAACCGCAGTGCCAGAGCCACGATCACCATCCAAAACAACCGGGTGCGGGCGCAAGCTAGAGCGCCGGCTTGTCGATCTTTGTTTTCCACCACCGCTATGAATAGGATAATCAGGTCCTTCCGCAGCCCGGCGAGCAGCCAAGGATATGCGGGATTCATTCAGCTTGCAATGTGTGGAACCGTTTGTTGCGCCATCATGTTCCCAGGCGCGTGCCAGGTTCGCCTTGTTCTATCGCATCTCGCCTCGCGGGTGTAGCATCTAGTTAACAATGCCCGCACTTTCCACGCGCACGCTCGTGCGCCCCAACATGGCTCTAGGCGAAATCATGAGTTTCGCCTACGACACCTTCTGCAGCAATAAGGTGCGCTTTGCCTTGACCGCACTGGGCATGGTCATCGGCACGGCGTCGCTGATCCTGGTCGTCACCATCGGCATGACTGGCCGGCAATACGCTCTACGCCAGATTCAATCGATTGGAACCAACGAAATCTGGGCGGAATATCAAGGTGGAACGGAGCGCATCGGCAACAGCGATCCCGATCTTCTCACGATGAGCGATCTGGAGGCGATCCGCCGCGACGTTCCCGGAATCGTGGCCGCCAGCCCGGTTCTGCAGTTGAATGATCGCGTCGCGGTGGGCAACGGCAAAGAGCGCGATCTCGTCATTCTTGGCGTCTCGCCGGAGTACGTGAACGTCCGCGACCTGGTCGTTCCCGCCGGTCGGTTCTTCGATCAGGAAGACTCGCTGGCCCACAACAAAGTTGCCGTCATCATCGACAAAATGGCGGTTCAGCTCTACGGATCTTCTCAGGCAGCGGTCGGCAAGGTTCTGAAGCTCAACGGCCTGCCCTTTACGGTGATCGGGACCTTCAAGGAGCGGGTGGAAACCTTCGGCCAGACCGAGATCGTCGATAACACGATATTGATTCCTTACTCCGTCAGTCTTTACTTCACCCAAACACCACAAATCAAGATGCTGTACTTCTCCATGGCGGATTCGTCGATGGTTCCCGCGGCCACGGCGGAGATCAAGCGCGTGATTCAGCCGCGGCATCGATCCGAGTCGGTTTACAACGTCGACAATCTCACCGCCGTGCTAGCCATGATGAACCGCATCGCCACGGGCTTGACGTGGGTGCTGTTTCTGGTCTCGATGGTGACCCTGGTGGTGAGCGGCATCGGAATCATGAACATCATGCTGGCCACGGTGACGTCGCGCATCCGCGAGATTGGGATCCGCAAAGCGATCGGAGCGACCAACGCCGAGATTCGTATGCAGTTTCTGGCTGAAGCGATTCTGATTTCGTTTGTCGGCGGAATCGTGGGAGTGATCGTGGGTTTAGCCATTCCATATTCCGTGCACTTTTTCACCAGCTTCCACGTACCCATCTCCGGGCTGTCAGCGATCATTGCGATCGTCGTCTCGTCGGTTGTGGGAATTATCTTCGGCACGGTGCCGGCGGCCCGCGCCGCGCAACTGGACCCTGTGGAAAGCCTCAGATACGAGTAACTTGCTGATAAATTGAGGGTTTCTCAATTTGTGGCAGTGTTCCTTGAGGGACATTTTATGTACATAAATGTACTTATAATGACCATTGATGCAATTTTGCAGGGCCGAGTGCAGCGGGAGGAGTGTGTGTAAGAAGCCGTGCCGTCTCCTTCACTCGCTCGGGGCAGGCTCTGTCGCCCAAAAAGCGATGAGGGTGAGACAACCGCTAAGTGAATGAAGACGCTAGGGATCTTAGGTGCGCGCAACGTCGCCAGATCGAACCATCAGGATTACATCGAGGCCACGCCCGCGATAATCCTTCAGCCGGTCTTTGAGAAACGTTGGACCCGTCTCAGGTACGACCTCCCGGAAACCTGCCCTCTCGTAGAACTGGATGAGGTGACGATAGGGGATGCAATAGCATTCGCGTTTGCCGAGCCAAAGAGCAAGGGATCGAAGAATTCGAGTACCGACACCACGCTGCTGCCAATGCGGGGCTACGCGCATTCCGCGGAGAACATGCACGCCGTTTTCGCAAGCGATTCTGACCACTCCGATCAATTCACGCGTATCTTCCGCCAGCCAAAAGACATCGTCCGGAGCTAAGTGATGGCTATAGTTCCAGCGCTCATAGGCAGCGTGGATCCGTGGCGCATCAGAAGGTTCGGCGACTCGAACAGAGAGGCTCATGGGTTTGGTGCAGTTCAGTATTGCAGGAGTGTCTGAATGGATCCTATAAGATAGGCCGAATGGCTTAAAACTTTCGAGTAGCAAAACGGCTGGGAGGTCGATTTAAATCTAAGTTTTCCTCTTTCTTCCACAAGGAAGTCCTCTCGTCCACACGTTTTTCACAGGGAGGGAATTTTTTCCTGTTGCGGCCCGAAACAAGATGGCTGAGAGTGGGTCCAGCGAAAACGTGGTGAGTTTCTGAGCTTGCTGAGTGATTGCGAAGAGCCAGCGGCAAGCCGGCGATTCTCGAGGGTGAATTGCCGGGGGATTTCCAGAAGACGCGCATAGCGCGCGCTGGTTGCCCGGGCGTTGCGGCCTCCTCCGAGCTTGCTCTAGTAGCGAGACAGGGCTGCTGGCCTCCGTGGCAGTTGCAAGCCGGGATCGTGAGATCACGGATGCAACTGGCTTATGGCAAAGGTGGTACTCATTGCTCACGCGAGCAAGAGCACTGTCGGGCCAAAGCGATCATTCCGCCGCCCCAGCGGTGACAGAGAAGTTCAGAAACCCACGTACGATGCGGTCCGGGTGGCTGGCCCGGACCGCATTCGAATTTTTGGGGGAATATCTTGGGGGCGGGGGTAACAACCCCCGCCGTTTCTGTCCAGCGCCTAAAGGCGCATTGATTTTGTGGCGCTTGTGGCACGCATAAATGCGCGCCCTGATACGAATCGCACTTCTAATCCAGCCTCCGGTCTCGACGTCCAGCGGCTAAAGGCGCATTGATTTTGCGGCGCTTGTGGCACGCATAAACGCGCTCTGATACGAATCTTCAGAGCACAATTCGTCAACACAGGTCGTGGCAGTTGTCATCCGACGGACTACCTGCTCATTTCGATTTAGTGGCCTTTCCATCCATGACGGTGGTCCATTTCGTTCCGTCTTGCGAGATGTCGAAGGTAAACTCATACGATGTCGGCGACGTGATCTTCATGGTGAAACGGCCTTTCGTGGGGGTGCCATTGAAGTTTTCGTCGCTGGTCCAACTCCAAGTGCTGCCGTCGACTGAGCCGCGCGAATCTTCGAACTCACCCCAACTGTTGAACTCGCGGTAGGTGTACATCTTGTCATTGCTCGAGTAGCCCAAGACCGACAGTCCCGTGCCGCTTCCCATCGAGCCATTGAAGTCGGTATGGCAAACGAGATAAAACTTGCCTTCCATCCATTCGCATTTTTCATTTTCCGTCATCGAGCCGCCCGGGCCCATGGGTCCGGGTTTCAGATCGCCGGTCAAAGTCCAGGATCCGGCAAAAACGTCGAGCTTCTGGACTTCCGGTGCGGGCGTGGGAGCCTGCATTTGAGCGAATGCTGCGGCCGCGAGGAAAAGGCAGACTGCAGAGATAAAACCTGTCGTTTTCATATTCGCCTCGGGTCGACGATCTCTTTGGGAAAAGAATCGCTCGACTTGCGGCGAATATTAGACCGAGGCAGAACGCACGTCAATTGCCGATTCCTACCAGTCGCCCCAGTGGGCGGGCGTCATCTGCTGAAACTTCATCTTCCAAAGGTCGCCCTGGCGGACCCAGAGCGTGCTGAAATGCTGATAGCGCGGAGGGGGACCTTCGTCTTCGGAGGGCGGGACGCGAAACACGACATCGTAAGTGACGACCGCGACTCCGTCGCTGATGGCGAGCACCTTCATATCGTAGGGCATGATGTCGACGCCGCCACTGGAGAAGCCATCGATCATGTCCTGCCGGCCGCCAAGTTCGCCGTCATAGGCGACGAAGGAAAACTCGTCAGCGAGAGTTTGTTTGAAAAATGCGGCATCGCCTTTTTTGGCGGCGGCGATAAAGTCTTTCTCGCTGGCGATCAGCGTCTGTTCCAGCGGGGACAGAGGCTTGGCGGTCACATCGGCGGATTGCGCCATCGAGCCGCTGCATAGAAACGCCGAGACGAGACACGATGCAGTCATGCAAATTTTCATCCGGGAAATTTTCATCAGGCCCTCCGTTCGAAAACAGCGTTAGAAAACCGTATCAATCGATCTGGCCGCTGACGCCCGGCAATCCGTCGATGCTTTGCCGGTTCTTTTCCTTGCGATAAATCTTCAGGCCCTCGGTTGTATGCAAGCGCGAGATCCTTCGACTCCGTTCGACCTTCGCTATGCGAAGATCTCACTTCGCTCAGGTGACAGACCCACACATTCCAGGTTTCTAAATCCTAGCTCCGAATCGCTCGCGCCAGCTCCGCGCGCGGAACGGAAATCTGCTCGCCGGTCGCGAGGTTCTTGAGGGCGAACGAATCGGCTTTTACTTCGTTCTCGCCGACGATCAGGATATATCTTGCTCCCGCTTTGGTCGCGGTTTCGAAGGATTTCTTAAGACGGAAATTTTCATCGCCGAGATCGATGACGAGATCTTGCTGTCTCAGTTCCCGAGCCAGGCGGGCCGCTTCACGGTTCATGCCCACGCCGAGCGGAGCGATGTAGGCGTCGGGCTTCGGGGCGATGCTCTCCGCGGATTGTTTTTCCTGCAGGGAAAGGACGAGACGGTCTTCGCCGATGGCGAATCCGATGCCGGGAGCGGGAGGGCCGCCGAGAGCTTCGGAAAGGCCGTCGTAGCGGCCTCCGCCGAGAATGGCGTTTTGCGCGCCCAGTGCGCCGTGGGTGAATTCGAAGGCGGTGCGGGTGTAGTAGTCGAGGCCGCGAACCAGGCGGTCGTTTATGTGAAACTCGATACCGACCGCTTGCAAAATGCTTTTCACCGCTTCGAAGTGTTCGCGGCAGGGCTCGTCGAG
>JASHQK010000385.1 GCA_030039195.1 Candidatus Sulfotelmatobacter sp. | reverse complement strand
AGCAGCAACCGCCCTCCAACGCGGAACTCGTTGCGGCGGGCGTGTCCGCCAAAGTCGTCGTTGTTATCAAGAATCAGGATTCGGGAACTCGTTCCACCATGCTTGCGGTAAAAATAGGCTGCAGCCAGTCCGCTGATGCCCCCTCCCACCACAATCAGGTCATAGGTTTCGTGCGTATCGGTCGGATTTCCCGCGCTCTCCCAAAATGTCCCATCACGCAGCGAGTGCGCCACGTCGTATGAACCCGGCGCAAGGCCTCTCATGCCGGTTAATGCGGGCGGATAGATGTCGGCGGAATCTCCGGCTTGAAATGCATTAGAAATACCGGAGGCCAAGTCGGGTAGGCCGGCATAGCCTAGCGCCCCGATCGTCACCGCAACGCCATTCAGAAAATCGCGCCGCGTGATGCGACGGTTCATCCCTAACTGCCGGTCCAGATTTTCTTCGCTCATGGATTCATAACGAAGCATTCAGGATTCATAGATCCACTCTCAAAACTTTTCGGGGCTGACGAACGTCTTACTGTGTGGGCATGCCTTCCGACTCGGCGGAGCCGAACAGCAGAACAGGAAAATCAAGCGGCGCATTCAAGGTCCCCAGGCTGCCGGTCGAAGAGATGGTGCTGGTCGCAGCCAGTGCAGATTACTATAAGTCCGTAAGGTTAGAAAAAACTGGCGAGTCCTGTCAAGGAGAACGCGGTCCCGTCGGAACGTCTATTCTCGCTGCGACCACGCATCTTGCGCGCACTCACCCTAAAGAACGCGCAAAACTGCTACTGTCGCGTCATCGGATTGGCAACCAATCGAGAACTCGTCCAGGGAACTGAAGATGAATCCCACGAGATCTTCAACATCTTCCGCGCATCGTGGCGCGCAAGCGGACGCTGCTTTCAAAAGGCCTTCAACTCCCCACTCCTCACCGGACCGGTTTGACACTTCAACAACTCCATCGCTGTAAGCGACGACCAAATCCCCGCAGCTCAGCTGTACGACACTCTCCTGATACGCCGAGTCCGGGAACATTCCCACGGGTGCTCCGCCGTTTTCCAGCCGATCGACTGATCCGTTATGTCGAAGAACGAGCGGCGGATTATGCCCGGCATTGACATATCGCAGAGTCCGCGTCGCTCCATCGAACACGCCATAAAACACCGTCGCGTAGCGGTCGGCCAGCGAAGAAGTGTATGCCTGGTGATTCACTATCTGGACTAATGCTGCCAAGTCGTTTCCGCCGAACAAAGTCGCTGTTCGCAGAGAGGACTGAATATTCGCGATCATGAGCGCCGCTGCCAGACCTTTGCCGGAGGCGTCCCCAACGAGAAATGCCAGACGGCTATCAGTCAGCGGCATGAAATCGTAGCAATCACCGCCGAGAGCTCGAACCTGGCGGCAGCGCGCGCTGCAGTCCACCGAGGCGCTGGCGCGGCCCAGGCCCTGCATGAACCGTTGCTGGACATCGCAGGCCAGTACCCAATCCTGGCTAACGTCAACTACCTGTTCGTCGGTCGTCATATTCTGGCCTCCACCGTATTGTCGGTTGTGGGACGGAGAAATCGACAGGCGGACCTGATTTTTTCTATGGGAATTTTTTTCGGGAGTATGTAGAGGACGGCCAGACTGCTCCGACTACTCCATGAAAGCGCCGATCAACGACGCGGGAAGGGTTAAGAAAAAGGTAGTAAAACCAGATAGGAGCGAAAATCCATGAAATACATTTTGCTGATGTCAGGCACGAAGGCGGGCGTGGAGGGGTACCACGCCTGGTCACAAAAGGATATTGACGCGCATATGGCCGTTCTCCGGGACATCAATAAAGAGCTGGCCGGAACCGGAGAGTTCGTGGCCACGCAAGGCTTAGCCGAACCACATGACGCCAAAGTCGTGCGCGGGGAGAAGAACGGCATGCCTGTGACCGACGGCGTTTTCCCGGAATCGAAGGAATTCCTGTTGGGCTATTGGATCGTTGACGTCGCCAGCCCGGAGCGCGCTTACGCCATCGCCGGCCGGATTTCGGCGGCGCCTGGGCCCGGAAAAGTTCCAACGAATATGCCGATTGAAGTCCGGGCTTTCGCGACGCATGAGCCGAAATCCAAATGACTGGCTGCCGAGATTGCAGCGCATTCCAACAAACAGTTAACGACACTGCCAGGAAACGCCAAATACAAATAATAAGGAGCAGGAAAATGAAATACATTTTGATGATGAATACGATGCGGGCCGGGCAGGGCGTCCCGGCCTGGCCCAGGAAAGATTTGCAGGCGCACATTGCATTTATGAAAAATCTCGCCAAAGACCTCCACGAATCCGGCGAATTGGTTTCGGCTGAGGGCCTGGCCTTTCCCGATCAGGCGAAGCTGGTCCGGGCAGGGAACGATGGGCGTCCCATCACCGATGGCGTATTCCCTGAATCGAAAGAGTTCCTCGCGGGTTTCTGGATTGTCGATGTCGACAGCCCAGAGCGCGCCTACGAGATTGCGGCCAGAGCTTCCGCTGCGCCGGGTCCTGGCGGAGCACCATTGAGCATGCCCATCGAGGTGCGTCCGGTGATGAGCGCCCCACCTCCAGAAATGCTGTAGCGAGATTGATGATGACGAAGCCGTGGGATGAAACTTCCGATTATCTGTTGCGTGAACTTGCGCCGCAGGTGCTCGGCGCCGTGGCTCGCCGCTTTCGCGATTTCTCCTCCGCTGAGGATGCAGTGCAGGAGGCGATGATCGCGGCGTTCACGCAATGGCCCGAGGAGGGCATTCCAGACAATCCCCGTGGCTGGCTGATTCAGGTTGCATCGCGGCGGATGACGGACCAGGTCCGCAGCGAAATTGCGCGCCGGGCCAGAGAAACAGCAGTAGCGACGGAAATGGAAACGATGGCACCCGCACTCGACATCGAGCCGGATATCGATCCCGATGACACACTCATTTTGTTGTTCATGTGCTGCCATCCGGCTTTGACTTCGTCTTCGGCGATTGCCCTGACCCTGCGTGCGGTCGGCGGCTTAACTACGGCGGAGATCGC
>JASHQK010000384.1 GCA_030039195.1 Candidatus Sulfotelmatobacter sp. | reverse complement strand
CGGCCGTCTTCGTCGGCGTTGAATCCTTGATAAAGAAAGTCGCGCAAAAAACGCCCGTTCTGCGAGATGCCTTCGCCGTACACACGTTCGACCGGAACGATCGCCTTGGGATCGTGCTTGGCGTAGGAAGCAAAGTCGCGAATGGCGGCGAATCCTCCTCCGGCGACGACCGGATCTTGTACCACATGGACGTACTCGTAGATCTTTCCCGGCTGAAAACCGCCGTTGAGATGAATGAACCGATCGCTCGGCGTCAGTTTGCCATCGACCGTATGCGCGAACTGCCACGACGAGCGCGGAATGACAGTACGCGGCGCATTGCGCCAATCGCGCACGGTGAGAACGTTTCTGGGATCATCGGGCGCGGCGACAGGATATTCGGAACCGCCCATGTGGCCGAGGATCAGATGGCCGAGCGGAATCTCATCCATTTCTGTGGCGAGCATAAGATCGCCACGGAGGAGCCCGGTGATCGTCTTGCCGTTATCTTTAGCGATGGGAGCGAAGAAGCGCAAAGCCTCGGGACCGGCTGCGTCCCATTGCCAGCCGAGACTAACGATCGTAAATCCGTTGCGCAGCAGCCAGGCATCGCCAGCGTTCGTGGAAACATCCCAATCGCCGCCATCGACCAGGGAGATGATGCG
The DNA here is from genome assembly GCA_030039195.1 of Candidatus Sulfotelmatobacter sp. Taxonomy (GTDB): domain Bacteria; phylum Acidobacteriota; class Terriglobia; order Terriglobales; family Acidobacteriaceae; genus Sulfotelmatobacter. The sequence continues at coordinate 14,683 of JASHQK010000384.1, read as the reverse complement.
GCTGTAGCCGCGGTTGGGGACTTCGAGAAGCATGGAGCCGTTGCTCCGGCGCGGGTCTTTCGGGCGAACGGCAATGAAATCGGAGGAGAATTCGACCTCTCCGTTTTTCAGATTCACGGCACGGCTGAGATCGACGATACGCTGGTTGTGGACGTTGGCGATGGGCAACGAGAAATAAACCCGTCCGGTGATGTGCTCGTAGGGCCCGGCGTGGCCGAAGGATTTTCCGCCGAGAATATCTGCCCGCGAAGTAATTTCAACCCGAGTGACGCGAGCCTGGAGTGAAGAGACGGCGGCGAGGGAGATCAGGAGAAGCAAAACGAATCGCAGGCGCATGCGCGAGAGGATAGCACGCGGATAGTGTGGAGTTTTCAGCGGCGGAAGTCGGGTTGTCGCTCAATTTGGATTCCCGCAAAATGCGTCATCCTGAGCGAAGCCGTTTTCTCCGGCGGAGCGAAGGATCTCGCGTGGAGCCTGCTCAGAGATTCCGCGCCAGATCCCTCCGCCCGCTGGTGAGAACGCGGGCGTTCGGGATGACGCACTGATGGCGATTTCAAACTGAGCCAACACGAAAGGTTTGGCTCGGACACAGTCCTCAATAAAAATTTGTGGAAATTTCGCCGTGGGGAGTACAGTACGTATTTTGTTCCATCCCACCTGGGGGTCTCAACGTGAACCGCTTTCGTCTTCTGGCCGTTCTTCTTGTTTTGCTCAGCACATTCGCAGTTGCACAACGTCGCCAGCCCAACAAACCTTCGGAGCCAAGCGTAACTCCCACCGCAACCGGCGAACCGGAAGAAGAGAAATTTGCGGCCGACGCGGGCGTTGTGCCTCCACCGAAACCGGCGCCAGCGAAATCTGCGTTTGAGGGAATGAAGTATCGGCTCGTAGGCCCATTCCGCGGTGGGCGCGTGCTGGCGGTGGCCGGCGTTCCGGGCGAGCCCGACACTTATTATTTCGGCGCGGTCGCCGGTGGAATGTGGAAGACCACCGATGGCGGGCTGAACTGGATGCCGCTGTGGGATAAGTTTCCTCAAGCTTCGCCCTCGATCGGTGCGATCGCGATTGCGCCGTCGGATTCGAACGTGATCTATGTCGGCACAGGCGAGGCATGCATTCGCGGCAATATCGTGATGGGCAACGGCGTCTACAAATCCATCGACGCCGGGAAGACGTGGACGTTTATCGGGCTGCGCGAGACCTATTCGATTGGGCGGATGATTGTCGATCCCAGAGATGCGAATGTTGTGTTCGTCGCGGCGCTCGGCCATCCCTTTGGACCGAACACGACGCGCGGCATTTTCCGTTCGCGCGACGGCGGTAAGACGTGGCAGAGGGTTCTCTATGTCGACGACAAGACCGGCGGAATCGATATTCAGTTCGACCTGTCGAATCCGAATATTCTGTTTGCCGGCATGTGGCAAGCGGCGCGCAAGCCGTGGACGATGGAATCGGGCGGTCCGGGCAGCGGGCTCTATCGATCAGCCGATGGCGGCAACACGTGGACAAAGCTGACCGGCAACGGCCTTCCCGAAGGAACGATTGGCCGAATCGGCGTGGCGCCGACTTCGAATCCGAATCGCGTTTATGCGCTGATTGAAGCGGAAAAGGGCGGACTGTTTCGCTCCGATGATGGCGGCGAAAAGTGGCAACTGGTGAATGACGATCGGCGCTACCGGCAGCGGGCGTGGTATTACACGCACGTTTTTGCCGATCCGAAGAATCCGGATGTGGTTTACATCCTGAACACGGGAACGTATCGCTCGATCGACGGCGGCAAGTCATTCACGCAGATCCGCACGCCGCATGGCGACAATCACGGCTTCTGGATCGACCCCGATAATCCCAAGCGGCTGATCAACGGCAACGACGGCGGCGCGACGATTTCGACCGACTGGGGCGCGAGTTGGACCAGCCTGATGAATCAGCCGACGGCGCAGTTCTATCACGTCATTGCCGACAACCGTTTTCCGTACTGGCTCTACGGCGCGCAGCAGGATAACTCTACGGTTGCAATCGCCAGCGCGAGCGCGAGCGGTGGAATTGGCATTCCCAATTTTTACGACGTCGGCGGCGGCGAGAGCGGATACATCGCGCCCGATCCCAAAGATCCCAACATTGTTTATGCCGGTTCTTACGGCGGCGATATCTCGCGCTATGACCATCGCACCGATCAGATAGAAATGATCAATCCGTGGCCGCGCAATCCTATTGGCTGGGGCATGGCAGAACTGAAGCATCGTTTCCAGTGGACCGAGCCGATCGTGTTTTCACCGAACGATCCACACACGCTGTATTACGCGGGAGAAGTTCTGTTCAAAACGACCGACGAAGGTAAGAGCTGGACGATCATTTCGCCGGACCTGACCCGCAACGACAAATCGAAGCAGCAATCGTCTGGCGGTCCCATCACGAAAGACAACACGGGGGTTGAAGTTTACGACACGATCTTTTCCGTGGTCGAGTCGCCGGTGCAGAAGGATCTGATCTGGGCGGGAAGCGACGACGGATTGATTCACATTACGCGCGATGGCGGCGGACATTGGGATGACGTGACGCCGAAGGCGATGCCGGAGTGGGGCACGGTCAGCATGATTGAAGCCTCGCCCACGGATGCGGGAACGGCGTATGTCGCAGTCGAGCGCCACAAGATGGATGACTTCACGCCGTACGTTTTCAAAACTTCTGATTTCGGAAAGACCTGGACGAGCCTCGTCAACGGCATTCCGAAGGATGACTATGTACATGCGGTGCGGGTCGATCCCAAGCGCAAAGACTTGCTCTATGCGGGCACAGAGCGGGGCGTCTACGTCAGCTTCGATGATGGAGCGAACTGGCAGCCGTTGCAGCTGAATCTGCCCATGGCTCCGATCTACGATCTCATCGTGAAAAACGATGATCTGGCCGTCGCCACGCATGGCCGCTCCTTCTGGGTGCTCGACGATCTCTCGCCGCTGCGGCAGTGGAGTGATTCGGTCAAAGCGGACGATGTGCATCTGTTCACTCCCGCGGATGCGAACCACACGACGTTTTCGGGATCGTTTTTTGGCGCAGGCGAACATGCCGGGCAGAATCCGCCGGCGGGCGCGGTCATTTACTACTACCTGAAAACGGAAATCAAGAAACCGGAAAACAAGAAAGACGAAGCTGCAGGGAATGCGGATGCGTCGAAGGCGGGTGCGGCGTCCGCGGAGGAGAAGCCTGGTTCAGAGGAAAAGAAGCCGGAGTCGCGGGTGAAGATCGAAATTCTCGATTCCACGGGCAAGGTGATTCGCACATATCCACCGAAGCATCCACCGGCTGCGGAAGCAGAAGAGGGATTCTTTGCGCGCAGGCGGCCGGAGGAGATTCCGACCGAAGCCGGCGTCAACCGCTTCGTCTGGGATCTGCGCTATGAGGGAGCGCCGCGAATTCCGAATTCGCCGCTCTGGGGTGGTTCGACCGACGGACCTACGGCTGTGACCGGCGACTATCAGGTTCGCCTGACGGTCGACGGGAAATCGCAGACGCAGCCGCTCAAGATTGTGCCTGATCCGCGATTGCAAGTCACTGCGGAAGATCTGAAAAAGCAGTTCGATCTGATGCAGCAGATTCTCGGCAAAGTGACGCAAGTCCACGATGCGGTTCGGCAGATTCGCGATATACGCGCGCAGATCACGAGCGTGAATAAACGGCTGAAGGAAGAAAAGAATCCGAATGCCAAGGAACTGGCCGATGCCGGCGCCGCGCTCGACAAGAAAATGACCGTCGTCGAAGAGGCGCTGATTCAGACGAAGGCGAAGAGCGGGCAGGATGTACTGAATTATCCGATCCGTCTGAATAATTTGCTGGTTGCGCTGGGCGGAGTGGTGTCGAGCGCCGATGCCTCGCCCACCAGGCAGGATTACGAAATGTACGACGAGCTCAGCAAGCAGACCGAGGAGCAGCTGACGAAGTGGAATGAAATCGTCAAGACGGATCTTGCTTCTTACAACAAACTGGCGCAGGAAAAGGCGGTACCGCTCGTCGGTCTGAGTCCGGAGACGGAACAGTGAGATGAGCTCCGAGTCCTGGGTCGCGAGCTGCGAGGAATGCACGGCGGAGTTCGCGACGCGGAAAGTTACAATTCCGCATTTAGAGGACGGTCTACGCCAACGCGATCACGTCGATCTCGACCAGGACGTCCTTGGGCAGTCGTGCGACTTCGACGGTAGAACGCGCGGGCGGCGCGGCGTTGAAGAACGTGCCATAAACATTGTTCATGGCGGGGAAGTCCGCCATGCTCTTCAGAAAGACCGTGGAGCGGACGACTTTATCGAGGCTGCTTCCGGCCGATTCCAGAATGTGCGAGAGATTGCGGATGACGCGATCGGTCTGAGCGGCTACGTCGCCGGTGATCACCTGCTGCGTCGCCGGGTCAATCGCGATCTGGCCGGAGACGAAGACGAATCCATTCGCCCGGACGGCTTGCGAGTACGGGCCTATGGCTTGCGGAGCGTGTTTGGTGGAGATGATGTCGCGCATAGATCAGCTCTCAGTTGCCAGTTCCCAGTCAGTGTGAAACCGGGAATGACAGAGTAGCACAGGGCAAAGGCCGTTCGAAGTCGCAGAGCTACTCCACTTTGTGGAGCAGAACTGAGCCTCCGGACTTGGGTTACATAGGTCCTTCGCTTCGCTCAGGATGACAAGAGATTTGCTGACGGCTGACAACTGGGTACTGCAAATGACAACTGCTCTTAGATTTTCTGCAGTCGCTGCACTTCGTGCACGCCGGGGATTTTGCGCAGGCCGGCGATGATCTGTTCCAGATGTTTTAGATCGCCGATATCAAGCACGATCTCGACGCTGGCCTGGCTATTGGCCGTGTGGGCAGCAATGTTGCGGATATTCGATTTCGCGTCGCCGATCACGCCAGTGATGTTTTTCAGCATGCCGAAGCGGTCGTCGCAATAAACCGTGAGTTTGACGGGATAGGAAGTCGGAGTGGAGTCGTCGCGCGCCCATTCGACGTCGATTTTGCGTTCCGGCTCATAAAGAAGGTTGGTGACGTTCGGACAATTCACCGAATGCACGGCGACGCCCTTGCCGCGCGTGATGTATCCGACGATGCCTTCGCCGCGAATGGGATTGCAACATCGGGCTCGGTAGACGAGCATGTCGCCCTGGCCGCGAACGGTGATGGCGTTGTGATCACCGAAGACGCGGCGCACCACGCTGGCAATCGCTCCCGGCTCTGACGTGAGGCCTTCGGCTTCAATATCGCCCGCAATCGTTGGCGTCGCGCCGGCCGGCAACAGCCGCGCGAGCACCTGGCGCGCCGAATACTTTCCGTAGCCGATGCCGGCCATCAGATCTTCGGCGCGTCCGAGTCCGTAGCCGGAAGCGACCTTCATCAGGTCTTCGTCTTTGATCTCTTTTAGCGCAATGCGGTATTTGCGCGCTTCTTTCTCGATCAGCTTCTTGCCAATTTCAATGGCACGTTCACGCTGATGAACGTTGAGCCAATGCTTGATTTTGTTGCGCGAGCGAGACGACTTGACCAATCCCAGCCAATCGCGGCTGGGCTTGTGGCCGGGCTGAGTGAGGATTTCGACGATGTCGCCGGAATGCAGCTTGTGGCGCAGCGGCACCATGCGTCCGTTGACTTTTGCCCCGACGCAAGTGTGGCCGACCTCGGTGTGAATGGTGTAGGCGAAATCGATCGGCGTGGCGTCACGCGGCAGCACAACCACTTTGCCTTTCGGTGTGAACGTGTAAACCTCTTCGGGATAGAGATCGACTTTTAGCGTAGACAGAAATTCGTTGGGATCGCTGACATCGCGCTGCCACTCGACCACTTGCCGCAACCAGGCCAGCCGTTGCTCATCCTGCGCCGAAACGGGGCCATCTTTGTATTTCCAGTGCGCCGCGATACCTTCTTCCGCCATCTTGTGCATTTCTTCGGTGCGAATCTGGATTTCAAACGGGGTGCCGTCGTCGGTGATCACGGAAGTGTGCAGCGACTGGTAGAAATTCGGCCGCGGCATGGCGATGAAATCCTTGATGCGCCCGGGAACCGGCCGCCACAGGTTGTGGATGATCCCGAGCACCGCGTAGCAGTCTTGCAAGGAGCGCGTGATGACGCGCATGGCGCAGAGATCGTAGACCTGGTCGACGGCAATGTGCTGTTTCTGCAGTTTCTTGTGAATGCTGAACAGGCGCTTGATGCGGCTTTCCACGCGCGCCTGGATGCCCGCTTCCTTCAGATTGTCGGTAATGATCTGTTCCATCTTGGCGAGGAAAGCTTCGCCTTGCTTGCGGCGCGCATTCACGGCGGTTTCGACTTGCTCGTAGCCGACAGGATCGAGAAAGCGGAAACCGAGGTCTTCGAGTTCGCCGCGAATCTTTCCCATGCCCAGGCGATGCGCGATGGGAGCATAGATCTCCAGTGTCTCTTCGGCGATTTTGTGCTGGCGCTCGGGCGGAAGGTGCTCGAGCGTGCGCATGTTGTGCAGGCGGTCGGCGAGCTTGATGAGCACGACTCGGATGTCGTCGACCATGGCCAGCATCATCTTGCGGAGATTCTCGGCCTGTTGTTCTTCCCGCGTGGCAAAGTCGATCTTGCTGATCTTGGTGACGCCTTCCACGATGTGCGCGACCTGTTCGCCGAATTCTTTGCGGATGTCTACGACTGTGACTGACGTGTCTTCGACCGAATCGTGCAACAGGCCCGCGGCGACGGCGACCGGGTCCATTTTCATCTCGGCGAGAACGAGGGCGACTTCCAACGGGTGAACGAGATAGGGCTCGCCGGAGGCACGAGTCTGGCCATCGTGATATTTCAGGGAATAGTCGTAGGCTTTCTTGACGATGGTGAGATCGTCATGCGGACGGTTTTCCTGCATCCGCTTCATCAGATCGCGGTATTTCGTGAGGGTGAGAGCGGTAGTTGCGATCTGTTGGCGCAAGCTCGCCATGTTTGATTATAGCCCGCGGGAAAGGGATTGCCGGTGAGAAGGCCCAAGCGGGATGCTGAGACGATTATAGCGGCTGGCGGGAACTCGGCGGCCGCGCCGCAGTTAACTCAGATCGCATCCGAGAGAGAAGCGGAGGGCCGCGCAGACCTCGCGCATCCGTAGAAGGCTCAGTTGCGCAACACGTCTCCCTAATCGATCTTGGGAAACCGTAACTGCATTGTGCAGGTTCACCGCACACGGCATCTTCATACCGTCTTCCTCGCTCAAGACTACTTCCGATGGCACGCCCCGGATCGCGGATGTGATGGGTGCAACCGTAACCGTAGAGAGATACCCTATTGCGCTGTCGCGAGTCAGGACAACCACGGGCCTTCTTTTGTCGGGCGGGGCAAACTGATAGAGCCGGACCTCGCCTCGGACTATTCTGCCGGCCAAGTTGCCTCCGATTCCCAAAGAGTCGATTCCTCGGTGATCTGTGGTTGTACGGAATATCCCTGGCGGTCTCGTTCTTCTTTCGCGCGGAGTTCCAAAGTCCGAAGGTGCTCCCGCAGCGCGTCACGTACCAAGGCAGAGCGATTTCGATTCGTTTGCCGCGCCGCCCGGTCGGTGGCATGCAAGAGTTTCTTATCGAGGACTATTTGGATAGTTTGCATACTGTGGAGTCTACTCCACAGTATGCTCCACATGCAAGATTAGGGGGAATCCCAATTCGAAATTACTGCAGGGAACTGACCACGGCGCGCGCTTTCGCGGCAATGCTGTCGGGCAATGGAGCATAGCCAATTTTTGCCGCGATCCGTTGACCGTCGTCAAGAGACCAGTTCAGGAAATCTCTCAGCGCCTTGCGACGGTCCGGGGAGTCGCCGGAGCGGGGCACGTAAATCCAGCTGAAGCTGGTTAAAGGATAGGAATCGGCCCCGGGGGCATCCGTCATATCGACCCGAAAGTCTTCCGGAATCGAGTGCAGCCGGGCGGCACAGGCCGCGGCAATGGTGGCCGGAGTGGCGGTTACAAAGCGCCCGGACAGGTTTTGGACCCGGCCGTAACCAATGCCGCCGATCTTAGCAAAGTCCGCCTCAACGTAGCCGATCGCACCCGGAGTTTCCGTGACCATTTGCACCATGTCCTGGCCGCGCTCCGCATCGGCACCCAGCGGCCACCGCGGCGACGGGCTCTTTCCAACCTGGATGCGGAATTGGGCATTCGTCTTCGACAGGAAGTCGGTGAAGATATAGTTCGATCCCTTGCCCGGACTGCGATGAATGATTTTCACCGGTAAATTGGGCAGGGCGAGGCCGGGATTCAATTTCGCGATACGTGGGTCCTGCCAATTCTTTACGCTTCCGAGATACATTTCGCCCAATAGTTCGCCCGAGAAGTTCAGCTCAGGATTGCCGGGCAGGTTGTAAACCGGGACGATGCCGACAAGAACCGCCGGCAAGGAGATCAGGCCCGTCCCGGCAGCGTGCATCTGCTCATCGCTAAGAGGCACCTCGCCATCGCCGAAGTCTCCCACCCCGTGGCTGATTTGCTTGATGCTCTCGGCCGTTCCGAGCGGGAGATATTTCACCTGCAGCGTCGCATTCTCCTGGTTGAACTCATGCGTCCAGGCCTCATAAAGATAAAGCGGCACATTGGAACCGGATCCGACCAGAACGATCTTGTCTTGACCAGCCGCCGGCGCGGCGGCCATGGCCGATAGAAGGATTGCCAAAACGACTGGGTGGAAAATCCTTTTCAGAGGTGTCACGCTGTCCCCACGGTTGTCATTTTTTAGCAAAAATTCTGTCATCGCGCATGTGACTTTAGATCGTCGACCTTACCAAAGAAACTTCCGATCCGAAGGGTTCAGCTTTTTCAAAACCTGCAAACTTGCGCAGTGGCGCAGTTTGATAAGGAAGCGAGCCAAGAGCGCGCTTGTTGTGGCGCACAAGGACGCGCCACAGAGCGCGGCTCGCCCAGATCCTTCGCGGCGCAAAACAGGCTTGCTCAGGATGACAAGCAAACTGCACCACTACCGAAAATTCCAGCCACCTTTGTCGCCAGGCGCGGCAAGCTGGTACATTGAAAATTCACCGGCGATGATCTCTCGAATCCTTGTCAGCGGAGTTTCCGGACCGATCGGGAAGGCGCTCGTTCCGCTGCTTCACTCCCGCGGTTATGAAGTCGTGCGGCTGGTGCGTGGCCCGGCGAACGGAAAGGATCAGATCACCTGGCATCCCGGGCAGGCGGTTTCGCCGGAAAGCGTTTCCGGCTTCGACGCCGTCATTCATCTGGCCGGGGAAACCATCTTCGGCTACTGGAGCCGGTCCAAGAAGGCCAGGATTCGCAACAGCCGCGTCACCGGCACACAGAATCTGGCGCAGGCGCTGGCGCAAGCTAAGAGCAGGCCGCGAGTATTCGTCTGCAGCTCGGCGATCGGATATTACGGTAGCCGCGGCGACGAAGTGCTGAACGAGGGGAGCGACGTCGGCAAGGATTTTCTGGCGCTGGTTTGCCGCGATTGGGAAGCGGCGACTAAACCTGCGATCGACGCCGGCATTCGCACCGCGCACATTCGCACGGGAGTCGTGCTCAGCCCGCATGGCGGCGCGTTGCCGAAGATGCTCACGCCTTTTAAACTCGGCCTGGGCGGCCGCATCGGCGACGGTCGCCAGTGGATGAGCTGGATCGACGTGCAAGACATGGTCGGCGCGATTCTGCACATCCTCAAAACCGATCTGCTGCAAGGCCCGGTGAACATGGTCGCTCCCAAGCCGGTCACGAACGCCGAATTCACCCAGACGCTGGCCAGCGTGCTGCGCCGGCCTGCAATCTTCCCGCTGCCTGCGTTTGTCGTGAAGACAGTTTTCGGCGAGATGGGAGAAGCCACGCTGCTCGCCAGCCAGCGCGTGGAACCAGCCCGGCTGGTGGGGACGGGATATCCCTATGCTTTCTCCGACCTTCGCGCCTGTCTCGAACATCTGGTCCGCAGTTAGATACCTGGCGCCACTGGATGCATCACACCGCGCCGTGATCGCAGTCACATAAGGGACAGGCATGCCTGTGTCAGGCTAACCAATACGGTTAGCTTGATGAAGCGAAGACTCATCGCGGCGTGCATGCTGATTTCAGTTTTGTCCTGGGGCGTTCCCTCGGGCTGGGCATCCAGCTTGCATATGCGAATGCCCGTGGGCACGCATGTATGTTGTCCACACTCTCGCTTTCCTCGCACTTCTCGCGCGTTCTTCCCGTTTGTGCCTTACGAAATGCCATCTGGGGACCAGCATCCGTGCTGCGCTTTTCGAACTCCGGAGAACGGTTCTTCCTTACCCATCGTAGTCCGGGTTCCCGGGCCAGACGCGAGGGAATCGTCCACCACGCTCGCTCTCGGAACCATGCGGGCAAGTATCGGGGTCGTATCCTCCGTTAATCTCCATTCCTTTTCGCTGCGGAGCATGGTGCTTCGCATCTGAGTTCGCGCTCGCGCCAGAGGCGCACTCCCTTTTTCATGAACACGGGACTGCCACAGGTCACGTGTTTCACGCACCGAACTCGATCACCCTAAGGAGATTTTGAAATGAGATACAAAACAATCGTTTTGATGCTGGCCCTGGCTCTTGCTACGTGGGCCCAAACCGGAAGCTCGAACTCGCAACCAAACACGACGCCAGCCGAGAAAACAAACTGCGCATGCTGCGACAGAATGGCGTCCGCAGATGCAAAAGATGGTCAGAGCTGCGCGCGCCACATGGCGCAGAACGCAGATGGCAAGCAGATCGCGTCGTGCTGTGGCGACAAGAGTGCGAAGTCATGCTGCGACAAGGACGCAAAATGCATGAAGGACAACAAGGCGGGTTGCTGCGCCGGTTCCAGTAAGGACAAGACCGCTTTATCCTGCTGCCAACCGGACTGCGGCAAAAGCTGCGGCAAGGGCTGCTGCTCGGGCAAGAACGAAAAAGCGTCTCGAAGCTGCTGCAATAAGACGATGCAAAGTTAATTGGCGGATCTTTCCGTTCAGCTCTGAGAAGCAAAACGAAAAGCCCCGGCCGGTTCGGCTGGGGCTTTTTGTTGCCATTTCAATTGCGGCATAAGATCAAGTTTCTGCCCGCGCCGGCAATGCGCACACCGCTCCTTCGTTGAAACCTTCGGATTCGATTCCGAAGGCATGAGAAAAGCGCGCGCGATAGCCCTCCCAGGCGATCGCCGAAGTCAGCTCCACCAGCTGCGCCTCATCGAATTTCTCCCGCAAACGCGCGAATAGCGCATCCGGCACTTCGACCGGAGTCGCGGTGATCCGGTCGGCATACTCGAGCACAAGCCGCTCCAACTCAGAAAAATTGAAATCGGTCCTATAGTCCTTCAAGTGAGCGGTCTGCTCCGCCGACACGCCGTGCGCTCTGCTCACGGCAGAGCCAATGTCGATTCAAAACGGACAGCCAACCAGCGCGGCCACCCTCAGCTCGGCCAATCCCTTCAGCTTTGGGTCGATGAGCCGGCTCGCCATCTGCGCCCGCTCCATCTGCGTATATCCCCGGAAAATCTGTTCGTGATGCGCCGTGACCTGCAGCGGCACAATGACGCGCCCGAGCCGGCGCTTGGCGAAGAAATAGACCATCCCCACGTACAGGCGGTGCAGCAAGCCTCCCTGATTCGGTCGAGCACCGGATATTCGCGCCATACATTCCCTCCTCCGGCCCGCGTCAGCCGCCGCGCCACGCGGAACAATTTGGCCAGTTTGCTCATGCTAGAACGAAGGCGGAACTGCCCACATCCGTCTCGCAAAATCCTGTCAATAGCAAACTAGTAAACGAAATGAGTTATGTCATTGTTTTCAGGCCAGATATTTCGTCTCTGACTATGTCCACTTTACCCTGCTCAAATTGCTATACTAGAACTAAAGAGTAAAGATTAGCGAACGCGGCCTCATTGGCCGCGTTTTTTATTGCCCGGCCCTTCAAAACGTGAAAGAGCCGCTCCGCAAGAACAAACGTGGAAGAGCGGCGCTTCAGCGCCGCGTCAGAGATCGAAAAGGAGTTCGGGCTTTAGCCCCTGCGATTTTGATTTTCCAATTTCATAAAGGACTTCATTTCATGTCATACGTGTCGATACCCCACGCCAAGGAGCGTGGCGAGTGGGGAGAACTCTGCTTCATGGCTCGCGCCGCCGAACACGGCCTGCGCGTTGTCAAACCTTGGGTTGTCATCCTGAGGAGCGCGTTTGTTGCGCGACGAAGGACCTGGGCGCGTCGCGCGAACGTTCTCGCCTTCTTTGCGGGACTTATGTTTGCCCGGTCAGCAGCAACCGCGGCCCTTACTCTTCCGACGAGATCGATTTTGTTGCCGCCCTCGTCATCCCCGCCGACACCCGGTACATCCTCCCGCTCGCCGCCCTCCACAATTCGTTCGATATCTGGCTCCCCCCACCGCCAGAACTCCCGCTACGCGCAGTACAAAGAAGCCTGGCATTTACTGAAACGTTGACTGTGTGGGGCGGACGCATTCGTCCGCCCCGCGAGCGAAGCGAGCCTGATCGTGAGAATAAACAAAAGCCGAAAGCGAGGCTCGAAGTGAAGCCGACGCATGCGGATAGTTTCCCACAACTTTCGGGGGAAGGTAGATCTTACATATGTTCCTACAGAGCACGCGGATCTCGCACCCAACGATCCGATCCGACAATTTTCTCGATCTCGCCGGCCGCTGCGACAAAAGCCGCTTGCTGGCCAGATTTGGCGCCCATGCAGAAGGAGTCGCTCCACACCTCTTTGGCTTGCCCACCGCTTGAGACCTTAACTGCAACCGAGGGCGTGTCGAAACACCAGCTGAAGGCACGATCGTCCAAGCGGGAGAAGTGCGCACGACTTAGTAAGGCGACCACCTCGGCGAATTGCCGATCGGTGATCTTGCCAGTCTGCCTATGCTCCACACCGCGCCAATCCCTTTGCACGAATTCCACGTCACCATTCCCATGAATCGTGAGCGCATAAACCGGACAGCTGCCGAAGCATGGCCCTCGCGAGAGTTCGATCACCGTCGTCTGCAAATTGCTAGGAGAAAACAAATGCAGCGGCCGGGCAGGTAACCAGATGAGAAGCAAAATTGCAGTTCCGGAAAGTGCAGTGATCACCGGCCATTTGCCTGCCGGAAGTGGACGGGCGAACCCCTCGAATGATTGAGGCAATAGGCAAGCAAAGCAAGCCGCAGCAGCGGAGGGAATCAACCATGTCGTCGCGTGAAGAAGTATTCGAGCACGAGATTCTCCCATATAGAAAATGAAACTGGGAAACAACACAAACGACCAAAATGCGAAGTGGAGTAGAAGCATTATTGCGCGAGCCCACCGAGAGAGCGGAAGCCTGCGTCTGAGGACCGAAAGTATGAAGAAGATTAATAGCTCGGTGCCCAAGATCGAAAGCAGAGCGTTATGCCCGAACGAAGCTCGGGCGGCGTCGTTATAGTTGTTTCCCCAGTTGGAGGTAATGAGCCAGGCGCCCACACAAGAGATCGGTGCTGAAAACAGAGCCGCGGCTCCGCTCATGTGTCGGATGAGGCGCGTAAAGCGCGGGCGAGGAAAGAAGATCCGGATGAGCAGCTGAATAATGAGGGCTGCTGACCAAATGGTGGCTAGAACAGTAAGGACGATAAGCCCGGGGTGCCAGAGGACGGAATCGCGACGACCAACTGCGTTCGTTACCAAAGGGTTCGAGACGAAGTGGTCAAGAAGGTCGCCAACCCTCACGACCCCTTTCAGAAAGTAGTAGCCCGAGTCATTCCGGGGAGTCTCAAACATGAAGCTGCGTGCAACATAGACGCAGGCCGCGTAGGCGGCGGCAGAGGCAAGACTGACAGAGAGTAGAAATTCGTTCAGGACTGCGAGGAAGTTGGTGTGCTTGGCCCAGAAGGTGTCATTTCCCATAGCGGATGTGGGACGTTGCCATTTCTACTCGGTCCAGACACAAACGACAGGACGTGAGTTCCGGCTATAGCTCGCATTTGAAGAACAGACGGAACCAACTCCGTAAACATTCCTGCGGAAATTTGGATTCCCTCTTGCGTTTTTTCGAATTCCTTGCTATAAACAATGAACCGAGAGCAGTGTGTGGCTAGCCGGGCGATTTTGTCGCAACTCTCGTCGCTCGTCCGGCATCTAAGTTTCAGAGGGTTTTTCGCCTTCAATTCGTCTCGGCCACGGGACCTCGATTCGGAAGCCGCGGCTTCCGAAGGGTACCTTCAAAGCAAGGACCTCCAAACGTAAGTTCTTTTCTCAATTTTCTGTCTTCCGCGTTCGCGCGTCCGGAGAAGCATGCGCTGCATAGCGCCATCTCGGATTGCGGCCGAGCGGAAGACCATACTGCTGCGTGCTTGAATGCCCCGCTGTCGAGCTTCGCTCGACCGGACAGCCGAGGGCGGACGTCTCTACACAGACAGTTCCAGTTGTGGAAAACAAGTGGAAATTCTGTGGGATGCCGCGATTGACAGGGTTTTTCGCCGTGCAGTATGTTTGAAGGGTTTCGAGGACAGTCGGAATCTTGTTCTGTGGGCATCGGGCTTCGCCCGACCCCGGACGTATGCGTCCGGGCTACATGAACAATCTGGCTGGACTGAATGTGCGCCGCTCAGGCGGAGTGCGATTCGGTCTTTGAAAATTTGGTTGAACGTGCCAGTCGTGAGAAAGCGGATTCGGGCGCAAGTCCGAAGCGATCTCACAAGATAGACCACTCCGCCTTTCGAGCGCGAGAGTGGCAAGGATTCAGTCGCGATCGGGTTTTG
>JASHQK010000383.1 GCA_030039195.1 Candidatus Sulfotelmatobacter sp. | reverse complement strand
ATCACGAACGGCAAGTTCGTGTTCAGCGCGAGCGAAGCGTACATGATCGAAGACGGGCAGATCACGGTTCCGATCAAAGGCGCGACGCTGATCGGCAACGGCCCCGACGTTTTAACTCGGGTTTCGATGGTAGGAAACGACCTGAAGCTCGACGAAGGCGTCGGCACCTGCGGCAAAGATGGTCAGGCCGTCCCGGTAGGCGTTGGGATTCCGACGTTGAAGGTCGATCGGCTGACGGTAGGCGGAACGGCCAGGAAAGATCCCGGCGGCTTCATGCAGTGAACATCATCGCCACGGATGAACACGGATTTCACGGATCTGTCATTCCGAGCGCGAGCGAGGAATCTGATTTCGCTTTGTCATCCTGAGCGAAGCGAAGGATCCATGGACTTGCTTTCCCTCGCGTTTCTTCGTGCCCTTTGTGGTTAAAGATTTTTCTATGCCAACTGAACTCGAAACTCGCGACCCGAAACTCGAAACTGACCTGAAAGAAGTCGCTCAAGACATCGTTCGCCGCGCCATGAAATCCGGCGCCAGCGCGGCCGAATGCGTCGTCCGCGAAGGCGACGAATTCTCCACACTCGTCCGCCTCGGCCAGGTTGAAACTCTGAAAGAGTCCGGATCGAGATCCATCGGCGTCCGTGTGTTCTTCGGACAGCGCGCTGCCTCGACCTACTCGTCTGATTTCTCCCCCGAAGGCCTTGACCGCATGCTCCGTTCGGCGCTCGAACTCGCCAAAATCACCTCCGAAGATCCTTTCGGAGGAATCCCCGATGCGTCGCAGCTCGGCCAGCTCACCGGCGATCTCGATCTCTACCACGAAGACGTCTACTCGCTGCCCGGGGCCGATCGCATCGACTACGCCCGCCGCGCCGAAAAAGCCGCCCTCGATTTCGACCCGCGCATCAAGAACTCGGAAGGTGGAAGCTTCGACGCCGCCACCGGCCGGAAAATCCTCGCCAACTCTCACGGATTTATCGGCGAATACAAGCGCTCCTACTGCTCGGTCGCCGCCGTCCCGATCGCGCAGAGTGAAAACGGAGCCATGCAGCGCGATTACTGGTACTCGGTTGCGCGCACGCTGAAAAAACTCGACCCGCCCGAGAAGGTTGGCAAGATCGCCGCCGAGCGCACCCTCCGCCGCCTCGGAGCCCGCAAAGTGAAGACAGCCCAAGTTCCCGTCGTTTTCGATCCCATGGTTTCAACCTCGATCCTCGAGCACATTTTCGAAGGCATCAACGGAGACTCCGTCTACCGTGGCGCATCGTTCCTTGCCGGCAAGCTCGGCGAGAAAATCGCCGGCGACAACGTGACCGTCATCGACGACGGCACCATGCCCGGTGGATTCGGCACCAGTCCCTTCGACGGAGAGGGCATTCCCACGCGTCGCACCCTCGTGATCGAGAATGGCGTGCTGAAATCTTATCTGCTCAACACGTACACCGCGAAAAAGCTCGGCCTGCAAACGACGGCGAACGCTTCTCGTGGACTCGCCGGCACTCCCGGCATCGGCCCGGGCAATTACTTTCTGCAACCCGGTCCAAAATCTCCGAAAGAACTGATCGGAGAGATCAAAGAGGGTCTCTACGTCACCGAATTTCTCGGCCACGGCGCGAACCTGGTCACTGGCGACTACTCCCGCGGAGCTTCCGGACTCTGGATCTCAGGCGGCGAACTCGCGTATCCCGTCGAAGAGATTACCGTCGCCGGTAACCTCAAAGACATGTTCTTTCATGTTTCCGAGATCGCCAATGATCTGGAATTCCGCGGCTCGGTCGCCTGTCCCACCATTCGCATCGACGGCCTCACCGTTGGCGGGGAGTGAGACGCTTTCTCTACCTCCGAGCACGCCGGGACTTTCCGAAAGCAATCCCGCAAAAATCTCGGCGTCCTTTGCGATCTCGGCGGTAAAATCCTTCACCAAAGCTCCGCTAGCTATGAGTTTCGCCAAAATCACTTTCTACGTCGCTTTCGCGTGGGGAATCCTCATCCTCACGCCGCTTTACTTCATGTTCGATACCATCGGCCGGCAGGACCCTCCGCCGATCACTCATCCCGGTTTTTACTACGGATTCGTGAGCGTCGGCCTCGCATTCCAGTTCGTGTTTCTAGTCATCGCCTGCGATCCGGTGCGGTTTCGCCCAATGATGTTGCCCTCCGTGCTTGACAAGTTCGGCTACGCCATCTCCTTCGCCGCCCTCTATTTCCAGCATCGCCTTCATGCCTCCGACCTCGCGTTCGCCGGCGTTGACGCGCTTTTCGGCGTCCTCTTCATCCTTGCCTTCCTGAAGACTGCCGCTAAGCCCTTGTCATCCTGAACAAAATGAAGGTCCTATGGATTCCTCTGTGAAGCCCTGTGTTCTCTGTGGTTTGAAGACTGGGCTTGCCGCCGCCAAACTCTCTGCAACCCGCTCCCACCTCCGGTTCTCTAATGGCTTATGCCCTGTTCCCGTCGTCGGTCCAAAGTACTCTTGTCGGCCCGCGCAAAAGCCAGTACCCTATGTGCCTAATATCTGTATGTTTAACCCCCACCCCAACCTGGCGGATGAAGTAAACCGCGGCATCATTCAGTCGGAAATCGAGGGTGGCGTGTTCCTCAGCGATCTGCCTCCGTCGACCGTGCTCGAAATTCAGACCATGCACCACCGCTACACTGCCGTGCTTCTCGGGGGCAGCGAAGCTTTGATTTCCGGCCACCCGGAGTTCTGCCCCGAGCCGGTGCAGGTCGCCATCGCCGGTTCCACCTGGGGAGGCTCCATGCTCAAGCTGCAGTACGTCGGCCGAGGCATGCATCTGGAGTTTCGCCATCCGCAATACGCGCGGCCGATTGTCACGTCTCCGATCCAGGAAATCCGCGACACGATTCCGTCCCAGAAGATTCCATTCCAATCGGTGGAACTTGACTCCCGCCCTCACGGCGCGCGGTCCTAACCTGAACGGATTTTGAATATTATCCCGAGCGAGGCGTTCTTTGCCGAGTCGAAGGACCTGAGCGAGCCGCCAGCTCGCGCATGGCGGGTCGTTATGCCGATTCGGTACTCGCAACCCGCGACTCAGGACTCGCGACTGCACTCCCATTGACTTGCTCCCCCGCACCCACTACCATTCCCGCCAGCAACGCGAATCGATCTATGCCCCTTTCCATCGGCACTCGCGAAGTGTCGCACGTCACCATCATTGATGTGCACGGCCGCATCGTCCTGGGCGACGAACTCGACGATCTTCGGTCCGCCGTCCGCAGTCTGGTGGACGCCGGCAAGAAGAAGATCATCCTCAATCTCGCCGATGTCGATTACATTGACAGCTCCGGTGTCGGAGAACTGGTCGGCTGTTTCACCACGGTCCGCAACGCCGGAGGCGAACTCAAGCTGCTCAACCTCACTCAGAAAGTTCACGACGTGCTGCACGTCACCAAGCTCTACACCGTCTTCGACATCCGCGACGACGAATTTCACGCCGTGAAGTCCTTCGACTACTTCTTCGCCAAGTAGGCCAAGCGCCGAGCATTTGCCTCGCGGCCTATTTGCCGTTTTACGCTAGTGCGAAAAATTGCCCTCCCCGAACCGTTTTTTACACGCTACAATTCCTTCGATTCCGGCTATCATTCCCCCCAACAGCGATTCACGTATTCGTGTGCCAGGAACCGCACGGCTCATGAACGACGAAAGCTCCAATCGCACCCCAGGCGACAATCCCGCCAGAGAGCTCCTCTGGACCGTCGAGCGCAACTTTCAGGGATGGACTTGCTCGCAGTGCGAATGGAACGACCCCGTGCCCACGCTACTCAAAGATCCCGACGCCAAGACCGCCTACGATCGTCTCGCCATCACGAAATTCCGCAAACACAATTGCGCCGATCACGCCATCCGCCTGCCTTCGGCGGGCGCGGAAAGCTTCACCGTTCGCATTCGGAAGCTCGTCTCCAAGGGATTCAAGCCCAAGGATGCCGTCGAACTGATTCTGCAGGAAGTGTCGATCGAATATCCCGGCCAGCCCAAAGTCCTTGAGCAAGCGAAACAGGAAGGTGAAGACTTTCTCCGCCGTCTCCGCGCCGGCCTGATCTAGTTGGACTTCATAACAGACAGTGGGTACCCCACCCAACGCGGTTTCCGCTTGGGAAGATCGCGTTGGACCGCGGCTTCGATCTGTACTATTCTGTCTTCACCGTGGGGTTCGGCCTTCGCCGAAATCTATGCAACGTACGATCGCCAGACTTCTGCTGCTGTTCGCTTTCGCCGGAAACATCCTTCCGCTCGCACTGGCAGTAACAGCTACCCCTCCTCACGCGTGCTGCATTCGCAGCAACCATCATTGTCACGCTCTTACCGAGTCGGCCTCGTCGCAGCTTGAGGTTCGCGCGGCTTGTTGCTGCCCGGGAAACTGCGGTCACGCCGTAGTCACGGCGCAGTGGGCCCATCCGCAAGACCAACTCGTTCTTGACGGCGCGCTCGCTGTACATCGCCTTCCGATGTCGTGGCATTCCGCCGCGTACTCCGCCGAAGTGCTCACTCGGCTCTCCACGCGCGCTCCTCCGCTCTTCGCGCATATCTGACTCAACTGCTTTGATTTTGTTGGGTTGAGAAATGGCCGCATCGTAACCCCAACGCTGCCCTTTTCCTGCATGCGGCGGGACTTTGCATGATTCGCCACCAGAGCCTCGACCCCGCTCACTGACAACTCTGAGCACCGCAAGGAGATTCCATGCGAAATAAGGTCGTTCTGTTATTGACATTAACCTTGGCAGCCAGCAATCCCGTCTATGCCACGGTCTTCGGCAGCGTTCGCGGCGTCGTGCACGATCCCCAGCACCGCCCCGTGCAAGGGGCAATGGTGATGCTGAAGTCGACCACCTCCGACTGGAATCAGACCACCAACACCAACGCCAACGGCGAATTTCAATTCATGGCCGTCCCGCTCGGCGAATACGCCGTCAGCGTCGCCAGTCCCGGATTCGAGCAGACTGCACAGAGAGTCATCGTCGAGGCCGGCACGCAACCAGTGCTTCATTACCAACTCGCGCTAGCATCCGAGAAGGTCAACCTCACGGTTTCGGGAGCGCCCGCCGTCGTTCCCACCGACACCGTTACTCCCACCACTCTGCTCGACCGTGCCGCCATCGAGGAAACCCCCGGCGCCGACCGCACCAACGGCATGCAGATGATCACCGACTACGTCCCGGCCGCTTACGTCACACATGACATGCTGCACATGCGCGGAGGCCATCAGGTCGAGTGGCTCATCGACGGCGTTCCCATCCCCAACACCAACATCGCCACCAATCTCGGACCACAGATTGATCCCAAGGACATCGACTATCTCGAAGTCCTTCGCGGCAGCTACGATGCCGATTACGGCGACCGCACCTACGGCATCTTCAACATCGCCCCCCGCACCGGCTTCGAACGCGACAAGCAGTGTGATCTCGTCCTCAGCTTCGGCAACTTCTATCAGACGAACAACCAGCTCAGTTGCGGAGCACACACCGAGCGCTTCGCTTACTACGTGAGCGCCAACGGAGATCGCAGCAACTACGGCCTGCAGACGCCCATCCCACAGGTTGTTCACGATTCCGGCAATGGTTACGGAGGCTTTACCTCGCTCATCTTCAACCCCGATCCGAAAAATCAGCTCCGCGTGGTCGGCTCTTTGCGGCGGGATTACTACCAGATTCCTATTGATCCTGATCCCAATTCCATCGGCAACAGCGTCTACCCGAGCTACGGATTACGCGATGCCGAGCGCGAACCCGACGGCTACGTCACTTTCTCCTGGGTTCACACGTTCAATCCCGATAGCTTGCTCACCGTTTCTCCGTTCTACCACTACAACGGCGCGGATTACACCGGCGGACCGAACGATTATCCCGTCATCTCAAGCGTCACGCAGAACGCTAACTATGCCGGCGCGCAGGCCACGTTCAGTGAAAATATCGGGAAGAACAACTTGCAGGCCGGGGTCTACGGATTCTTCCAGCACCAGTACAACTACTTTTTCAACGAATACACTGACGGCACTCCGAACGTCTCCCCGTCATCGATCGGGGTCAACGGAGGCGTCGCCGCTTTCTTCGTCAACGACAAGTTCAAAGTCACGCCGTGGCTCACGCTGATTGCTGGCTTGCGAGAAACGCAGTTTAACTCCTCTCCTCCGCCGCCGACACAATCAGTCTCGGAGCACTCCACCGATCCTCGTCTGGGCGGCACTATCACCCTCCCGCATCTGAATTGGGTTTTCCGCGGCTTCTACGGCTACTTCTACCAGGCTCCGCCGCTATCAACGGCTACGGACCAGTTGGAGAATTTGGCCAGCAATCAGGGATTCGGCTTCGCCGCGCTCCACGGCGAACGCGATATCGAGTGGCAGTACGGCGTGACCATTCCCTACCGCGGCTGGATCCTCAGCGCTGATAGCTACGAAACCCGCGCCCACAACTGGCTCGATCACAACAACATCGGTGAGTCCAACATCTTTTGGCCCATCACCTGGTCCTACGCCATGATTCAGGGATGGGAACTCACCCTCCGCTCGCCCAATTTGCCGCACGGTGGCCAGTTTCACCTTGCCTACGCCAATCAAATCGCCCAGGCCACTTCGCCGATCACCGGCGGCCTGGTCTGCCCGGCCAGCTCGACCCCGGCGACGTGCGCGCTCGACATTCCGCCCGGACTCGCGCCCGTCGATCACGATCAGCGCAACACGCTCAACGTCGGCTATATCAGCAGCCTGCCTTGGCACGCCTACGCTTCAACCAACGTCTATTACGGTTCAGGATTCACCAACGGACTGCCCGGCGTGCAGTATCCCGGGGACTATCTTCCCAGCCATACCACGTTCGATCTTGCTATCGGCAAAACTTTCGCCGAGAAATACACCGTCTCGGTCGACGCTCTCAACGTGGCGAACCGTCGCGTGCAACTCGACAATAGCCTGACCTTCGGCGGATTTCACTGGAACGATCCCCGCCAGATCTACGCGGAATTCCGCTACCGGTTTCACTACTGATGAGGTTGTGCAGGCGCGGACCCCATCGTCCGCCTCGCAAGCGAAGCGACCGTGAGGGAGTACCCGTGCGCGGATTCGGCATGCAGAGGCCCGTAGGAACAAGCTAACCCGAGCGGAGATTGCGATACCGACGGGTTGTCAGTGTTCGGGGAAAAAGCGTAGGCTGAAGTTGTCAAGTACACATCTCTCCGCCGTGCCCGATTGGGCGTCGGTCTCTTGTGCAATTGATAGTCCGCGCAGGAGGCTGACATGACACGTCTCGACAAAGCACCACAATCTGCTACAAAACAAGAATCAATGGCTGCGCTGGCTGCGGCCAACGACCACCATGTTCTCATCCTGGAACAGCAGAGGAGGGGCGCCCTCGAGATGATCGAGACGGCGCGTGCCATGACTCTCCGGACAGTGAAAATGAGAGAGGCCGCGCTGCGGATGAGCCTTTTGCCGAGCTGAGGACTCACGGACCGGAGTTGCGGGTCGGAGGTATAACCGACGTGTGCCGGCGGGTAAAGGATGGCGGAGCCGGTACGTAAAGGCCCCCGGGCACCTGAGGGTATCTCTACCCGATCCCGCCAAATTCGGGCGCGCTGGAGTCCTTACAAAATCAGAAAATCAAAGGCCCCACCCTCACGCAAGAGCGCGGCAAGGGAGGGGCAACCGATTTCCTCGAAACTTCTAATCCGTCCGCCGCCCAGTTAGGCGCGGGCGCCGGCCGCGACCGGTTCCGCCGACGAAGAAATCACCCGGTCTTCGCCGTTGGCCTTGGTCTGAGCCTGTCCGCCCTTGCGGATGTCGATGCCGCCCTTGAAGTAGGCGCCATCTTCGATGGAGATGCGGGCGGCGATGACGTCGCCGGTGAGCGAGCCGTCGCTGCGAATGTCGACGCGGTCGCTGGCGGTCAGATTGCCGCGCACTTTGCCGAGCACAACGATTTCGCGCGCATTAATGTTGGCGGAAACGACCCCGTTGCGGCCGACGGTGACGCGATTACCAGAGAGATTGATCGATCCCTCGACGCGGCCGTCGATGTAAAGGGATTCCGAGCCGGTTACCTCGCCCTTGATGACCAGCGACTTGCCGATGGTGGCCTGATCGGCGGTGGTGGTCGTGACCGGACGTGGCATGGCAGGTTCAGCCGCCGGCGAACTCATGGCCGGGGCACTGGGCGCCGGGGCAGCGGGACGCTCCGGTTCGCCGGGCCGGGCGGGGGTCTGAGGCTGATTGGTCGGCTTCCACATGGGATACTGTTTCCTTTCCTGGTTGGGATTCGGGGTCACAACGCCGCACGTTCGTGACCAAAGCAAATTGTACTCCCGCGTCTCAAAATGAGCCCTGTGGAAAATGCTTTATTTGCAATCACTAGTTCCTCCTTCGGTACGTCCTTCGGGACAGGCGCTCAAGGCAACGGTGCGCGGCGAAAAGGGGAGGGTATCTATGGTTGTCCGGAAATTTTTGCCCAAGAGCGTGTCCTTTCCGAGCC
This sequence comes from Candidatus Sulfotelmatobacter sp., assembly GCA_030039195.1. Classification (GTDB taxonomy): domain Bacteria; phylum Acidobacteriota; class Terriglobia; order Terriglobales; family Acidobacteriaceae; genus Sulfotelmatobacter. The sequence continues at coordinate 7,851 of JASHQK010000383.1, read as the reverse complement.
CGGCGGAGTTATCCTCTCTGGGACGAAGATTTATCGAAAACGGAAGCGCGAGTTGGACGTCTAAACGATTCAGGTGGGGCTCTTGGAGTATTTCGCGTTCGCACGTGTCCTTAATGGTTCTTGAATTATATACACCGGGTCGGAAGTTCATTTCAGCATTGGAGACGTTATGCCAGAACCAGCTGTGGTTACGCCGGGGATCGTCGCAGGACGGCCTGAGCCGGGAGAATATGCGCCTTATTATGATCGCTACATTTCATTAGTCGCCGGGCCGGATATTCTGACGGCGCTTGATTCCGAGCGGCGGAAGACGCTCCTGTTGCTTTCGGGACGCGATGAGGAGGACGGCAACCTCCGCTACGCGCCAGAGAAGTGGACAGCGAAGGAAGTGCTTGGACACGTCTGCGACACCGAGCGCATCTTTGCGTATCGCGCGCTGCGCATTGCGCGTGGCGACAGTACGCCGATCGAGGGATACGAGCAGGATGATTACGTCCGCAATGGACCCTACGGACGCGTGACGCTGGCGGAGGTGATTGAGGACTACATCGCGGTGCGGCGCGCAACGTTGACCTTGTTGCGCAATTTGGACGAGGCTGCCTGGCTGCGCCGCGGGATCGCGAACAAGAATGAAGTCAGCGTGCGGGCAATTGCGTATACGATTGTGGGCCATGAACTCCATCATCGGAGAATTCTGGAGGAGAAGTACTTCGCGGCCAGGTAGCCCAGACTTCCAGTTGTCATCCTGAGCGCAGCGAAGGATATATGTATTTCTTCGCGTGTCGCATCTATTGCATGGGTTGTTCCCCCTCGACTATGCTCGGGGCTCGCCTTTCGGCTCGGCAAAACGCTCAGAATGACAAGCGCTATGAGCTCTACTTCCACTTCGCAGCGAGCGCAGATCGAATTGCTGCATGGGCAGGCGGCGCATGTAGATCCGATCGCGTGCGTGGAGGATGTTTCTGCCGAGTTGGCGGCGCGGACGGTTGAGGGGTTTCCGCATTCGATCGCGGGGCTCGTCTTCCACATGAATTACTGGATGAACTACGAGATGCAGCGCATTCGCGGGGAGCGGCCGAAGTATCCCGAGCATGCCGCGGACAGCTGGCCGGAGCCGAATGCGCCTGTCACCGCTGACGATTGGGATCGGTTGCGACGCGATTTCGCGTGGTTTCTGGCCGGGTACGAAAAGATGGCGCGGTCTTCGCCGCAGGAACTGGAGAGGCAGGTTGAGAGCATGCGCGAAGGCGACAAAAAGCATGCGGGATCGGTTGAGGCTGTGCTCTGGCAGATGGTCGTGCACAACAGCTATCACGTGGGGCAGATTGCGATGATCCGGCGCATGCTGGCGGCGTGGCCTCCGCCCGCGGGTGGAGATACGTGGTAAGTGAGAGAATCGAGTTAGAAGGTTTGCCGCTCGTCATTCGGTTTCGGCGGGTGTGCCGTGAAATGGCTGATTCAAGTCGCCGAGGGAATCGGGGTCGTTGTGGCCCTCATCCTGGCGGCAATTCTGTGGTTTGCCCAATCTTCCATCGAGTCGCTGATTGAAGTGCAGCGCGCAGGGAAGAGCAAACGGAATTAGCCGCGAGGACGCAGTGCCGCATGTCGGGTTATGCTGAGGGCTGAGGTCCGTGGCCCGCAGCTCCAATGCTCTCTGATTCCACCATCCTGAAACATATTGCGCGCCAGCCGAAGCGCACGGCAGGATTCAAGCAGCTTGTGCGCGAACTCGGGCTGCACGCCGAGGAACGCCGCGAGCTGAACGATCGCCTGCAGAAACTCGTTTCTACCGGCGCATTGATCTCCGCTGATTCCGATCGCTACTCCCTCCCGCAGGCCGCAGCCGATAAGAACCTGATCGCGGGACGACTGACCATGCATCGGGACGGATTCGGATTTGTGATTCCCGACGTGAATTCCCTTCCTGCTGCATACAAGTCGCGGATTGTCGGCGACATCTTTATTGCTCCGCATCTGATCGGGAATGCCATGCACGGGGATCGTGTGCTGGCCGAGATCATGAATGTGCGGTCCGATGGACGCGCCGAAGGGCGCATTGTTCGGCCGGTGACGCGCGCGCATCCCACGGTCGTCGGCATTTTTCATTACGGCGGACGGCGGAATTACGTCACGCCCATGGATACGAAGATCACGCAAGAGATTGTGATTCCGACGGGGATGGAATGGCCAAAGTCTTTCACCGCAGAGGGCGCGAAGGACGCCGAGAGGTTCAAAACGAAAAAACGATATGTGGATCGTGTCCTGGGCAACGAGGCTGCCCGGCGTACCGAATGGGATGATCTCGACGGTGTGGTCGTCGATGTCGAAATCACCGACTGGCCTTCGCCGACGCAGAATCCGCGGGGGCGCGTGACTGAAATTCTTGGGCGCGAGGATGATTTCGGCGTCGACGTCGAGATTACGATTCGCAAGTTTCATTTGCCGCATCATTTTCCGGCGGCCACGCTGGAGGAAGCGCAGGATGCGCCGACTACGATTCCCGCGTCCGAATTGCGCCATCGACGCGACTTTCGCACGCTGCCGATCGTGACCATCGATGGAGAAACGGCACGTGATTTCGACGACGCGGTGCTGGTGCAAAAACTCGATAACGGCAATTTCGAGTTGCAAGTGCACATTGCCGACGTCGCGCTTTACGTGACCGTGGGATCGGCGCTCGATCAGGAAGCGCGCCTGCGCGGCACGAGCGTGTATTTTCCCGACCGCGCCGTGCCCATGCTGCCACTCGAATTGTCGACGGATATTTGCAGCCTGCGTCCGCAAGTCGATCGCCTGGTGATGTCGTGCCTCATGGAGATTGATCATCGTGGCGAGATCGTGAGCTACGAATTGTGCGAGGGAGTGATCCGATCGGCTGAGCGCATGACGTATACGGCGGTGAATGCCGTTCTTGAGGGCGACGCCGCTATGCGGGAACGCTACGGCCCGCTGGTCGCGAATTTCGAGCTGATGCGCGATTTGGCGTTGATTCTGAATCGCAAACGCGAGCGGCGCGGGTCAATCGATTTCGACTTGCCCGAGCCGGTGATCGAGTTCGACGAATTCGGATTGATGAAGAGTATTGCCCGATCGGAGCGAAACATAGCGCATCGGCTGATTGAAGAATTCATGCTGGCGGCGAATGAATGCGTGGCGCATCATCTGGAATCGAACCGCATTGCATCACTCTACCGTGTGCATGAGAAGCCGGATGCGAAACGCGTTTACGATTTCGAAACCATCGCGGCGACGTTTGGATATTCGCTCGGGGTGGGCGCGCTGCCGATTCATCGCGTGCAGATGAAAGCCGATCGGCGCGCCGCGCATGGAACGGGAAAGCGAGTGCGGGACATCGAAGTGCCGAAAGAAGTGCATATCACGCCGCGCATGTATCAGAAGCTCACGGAAAAGATTGCTGGAAAGCCGGAGGAGCGGATTTTGAGTTATCTGATGCTGCGGTCGCTGAAGCAGGCGCGATATTCGGAGGAAAATCTGGGACACTTCGCGCTGGCAGCGACGACATATACGCATTTCACGTCGCCGATTCGAAGATATCCGGATTTGATTGTGCATAGGATTCTGAAGGACGTGTTGGCAGGGACTCGAGATTCCCACGTCTCGCAAATGCGTCGAGACGTGGGGCACCCCACTCTCGATGAGAGGACTTCGCCTTGGTCCAAGCGTCGCGATGCGCACGAAAAAGGGCGGACAGGAGTGTCCGCCCCGCACGAATTGGGCGGGCCGATTTCGATAGAGGAGTTGCACGACATTGCGGAAGAGTCGAGTCAATCGGAGCGGCGCGCCGACGACGCCGAGCGCGAACTGATGGAGTGGAAGAAGGTGAAGTTCATGCAGGAACGCGTGGGTGAAGAGTTTGACGGATTGATCATCAGCGTCACGAAGTTTGGATTTTTCGTCGAGCTGACAGATTTGTTCGTCGAAGGCTTGGTCCCGCTGGATACGTTGACCGACGATCGCTACACGTATCACGAAAACACGCGCGAAATAATTGGGCAGCGTTCGCGCAAGGTGTATCGGCTGGGGCAGAAGATTCGCGTCCTGGTGGATCGAATCGATCCGGTGGAGAAGAAGATGCAGTTTGCGGTCGTGGAGGAAGAAGAACCCGTGTGGCGCGGGCATCCCAGCCCGCGTCGCTCCCGCCATTGAGTCAGATTCCTAGCGCTTTCTGAATCTCGTCTGCGATTTTCGCGGTGATTGCACGCACCTTTGCTTCTGATTCCGCTTCGACCATCACGCGCGCCAAAGCTTCGGTGCCGGAGTAGCGGACGACGATGCGGCCGTTGCCGTCGAGTTCGCGCTCAGCAGCCTCAATTGCTGCCTTCAGGGTGGGCACCTGCGCAAAGGGAATCTTTTCGCGCACCCGGACGTTCTGAATTTTCTGCGGGAAAACTTTCAGGTCGCGGACGAGATCGGCGAGCGACTTGCCGCTGCGCATGATGATGTCCATGAGCCGCAGAGCGGTGAGCAAGCCGTCTCCGGTGGTCGAATCGCCATCACGGAAGATGATGTGGCCGGACTGTTCGCCGCCGAGTGTCGCGCCGGTTTTGAGCATCTCTTCGAGCACATACTTGTCGCCGACGTTTGCGCGTAGCATGCGAATGCCCGAATTTCTTAGCGCAATTTCGAGTCCCATGTTTGACATGGTGGTGGCGACGACAGTATCGCTGTTGAGCTTGCCTTGGGCGTGCAGGTCACGAGCAGCCGCGAGCAGCACGGCGTCTCCATTGACCACGCGTCCGTGGGAATCGCAAAACAAGGCGCGATCGGCATCGCCGTCGAAGGTGACGCCGAGATCGAATTTCTCTTCCGACTCAGCCAGCGTCTTCCCGAGAATTTCCGGATGCAGCGCGCCACAACCTTCGTTGATGTTGCGGCCGTCGGGAGAAATATGGATGAACTTTGCCTGAATTCCCAGTTCGCGAAACAACTCGGGAGCCTCGGCTGTGGCGGCCCCGTTGGCGCAATCGACGAGAACCCGCAACTTGCTCAGATCGGACGAGACGCTCGCCGCCAACGACTTGATGTATGCCTGCCGCAGGCCGGCCTCGCCGGGCAAGGATGGCGGGGGAACGCGCAGGGCGGTGTCTTCGGCCGCGGCGGGGCTTTCCAACAGCGCGAAAATTTCTTTCTCGATGGCCAGTTCGCGCGCGTCGGTCAGTTTGAAACCGTCGCCGGAGAAAACTTTGATGCCGTTATCGGTCCAGGGATTGTGTGAAGCCGAGATAACCACGCCGGCAGTGAACTTTCGTGAACGCGCGAGATAAGCCACACCGGGCGTAGTGATGACGCCTGCACTGTGGACTTCGGTACCAACCGTGGCCAATCCCTCGGCGACGCGGTCAGCGATCCAACCGCTGGATTCGCGCGTGTCCTGGCCAATGACAGCCTGTGGTCGATGGGTCACACGCCCGAGATCATGGCCGAGAGCGCGGCCGATCAAATACGTACTCTGTTTGGTTAGCGGAAATTCGCCGGCGACACCGCGAATGCCGTCCGTTCCGAAAAGTTGTCGCGTTGCTTCACTCATGTGGAGTTTCAGATACGAAAAGCGGGGGACTGAGGATGATAAATGATTTCGACACCCGCGTATCGAGATCAGTGCGCCGGACCAGTTCCGGCGGTTTGGACAACAACCGTGACCCGCACGGGGACCGGCTGCACAATCTGCACCAGCGGATCGGATACGTAGACATTGGTGGTGAACACCGCGCTGCCGCGAGTGCCGGTCGCGTCGATGGGATCGGTTGTGGCCGCGTCGATCCTTTCCACGTGGCGGCGAGGGCCGCTAATCGTGGTGCTTGCGGGATCGGCCGTGACATTTACGATCTCGTCTCCATTGGCAAAAATGCCGGTTACGCGGGGATGGATCTGGACCTCACGCGTCAGCCCGGTGTCGAACGCGAGATGCAGCTGGCTGGGAAGCACCTGCACCACCCTTACGTCGCTGGGATGACGCACCTGCTGCGAAGTGAGGTCAAAGGTGCGTTCGCCCGCTTTGACATCGCTCAGGTCGATTTCGGCGTGAACCTCGTTAGGCTGAAGCTCGCGGATCACGCGTTCCGGCCCGCGCACGCGAATCTGCGCTTCGGGAATGACCTCCGTACTGATTTCCAGATGGGCCGGAACGTGATCGAAGACGACCGGGGCACGCAATGCGACTTCGGCGGGCTGCTCTTCCGGCGAAATCAGAAACCAGATTGCGGCGGCCAGCGCCAGCGACAACAATTTCAGGCCGAAGTTATGGAGGACGTAACGCTTGAAGAAGGCGATCATGGGCGCGGCTCCGCTTGCTTGCCGGGTTCGGGTGCGGGTTCAGACGCAGGCTCACGCAAACTGGAGTCGAGCATGGCGCTCGTTTCCTCTTCCTGTGTGGCAATCGGAGTAGGCAAGGTTACCGGCGCCATGTAGCGGCGCAACTCCGTGCCCAGGCGCTCGCGAAGCTGGTCGGCCGTTAAATCGCGCTCGATCTGGCCGCCCAAAGCCAGGCTGATCGCGCCGGTTTCTTCGGAAACCACGACCGCGATGGCATCGGTCTCTTCGGTGATGCCGATGGCGGCACGATGGCGGGTGCCGAGCTGCGTTGAGAGCAACGGATTCATGGAAAGTGGCAGGAAGCAGGCTGCCGCGGCAATACGGTCTTTCTGAACGATCACGGCGCCATCGTGCAGCGGCGCGCTGGGACGGAAGATGGTGGCGAGCAAATCGTAGGAAAGGCGCGCGTCGAGCGGCACCCCGCTTTCGATGTGGGTGCGCAAGCCGATTTCGCGCTCAATCACGATCAATGCGCCGGTCTGATTTTGCGAAAACAGATTCGCCGCCAGCACGATGTCATCGTAGGCATCACCGCCGGCCGGGGCGGTATGCAGGAAGCTCAGGCGCCTTCCGAGATCGGCGAGCATGTGGCGAATCTCTGACTGGAAGACGACGATCAGCGCGAACACAACATAAGGCAGGACGTGACCGACGACCCAATTCAGGGTGACCAGCTTCTCGGTGGGCAGCAGATAAAACGCGACGACCACGATGGCGAGGCCGGCCAGCATGGGAGCGGCGCGCGTGCCGCGGACCATGACCATCAGCTGGTAAATGATGAGGGCGACGAGGAGAATATCGAGGCCGGCCCAGACGCCTTGCTGCCATGACGTGAAGACCGGCATCGCGATGCTCCTCCTATAAGACTTCTCCTTGCTGCAAAACCTATTGTAAAGGAGGATCCAAGCGTTGCATCTGCGTCCGGCAACCTACGCGCAGTATGAATCGCCTTGGCTCATTGCCAGGGAATGAAGCGGTCATTCCTGTTTTTCATTCCTGTTTGCGAGCGTGTTTCTTCGTGACTGATGCCTCGATACTCCCGCGCGCCAAGCGGGCGGAAACGGCGTCTCCGATTTGCACCTGGTTTGCATCCTTGAGCAGTTTGCCTTCGGAGTCGTAGATCAGGGCGTAGCCGCGGTCGAGGATGGCGAGCGGCGAAAGCGACTCCAGCACGGTTTCGAGGCGCTCGCTGCGGACGCGATGCTGTAGGAACACGTTTCGCATGACGGCGACCAGAGCGGCCGTCCAGCTTTCCAGTTCTTTGCGGGTTCCGGAAAGCACAAGGCGCAGATCGTAGTGACGCACAGCCGCCGTAAGGGTTTCAAAGCGACGACGAAAATTTTCGAGCAGCTGGCGTTCGGCGGTTTCCATGCGGTGAGTGAGATCGTCAAGCCGTTGCTCGCGCTGATGAATGACTTCCATCATGCGCCCGAATGCACCGTGCTGGGCCAGTTCGGTCAACGCCTGGCGTCCCATGAGCAGGCGATATCGGATGGCGCGAGCAAGCCGCTCTTCGAG
>JASHQK010000382.1 GCA_030039195.1 Candidatus Sulfotelmatobacter sp. | reverse complement strand
CTTATAGTTGGTCAGACCGCAGAGATCCCAACATAGGATTTTCACAACAGCACAGTCTTTTCCGGTGTGTGCAAATCTGCGTTTTCGGGGATGGGGTGCAGGGGAAGGGGCGCCCTTCCCCTGCATCAGCAATGGAGAAGCCCGGCAGTACTTGGATTTCGCGTCCTCTCCCAGGTACAGAAAAAGCCGCACCGACCGTGCGAATGGTTGCGGATGAAGTTTTCTGCCGGCTTCCTACAATGGGAGCCGTCAGAGGCGTCCCGTGGTTACGAGTTTTATGGCCAAACACGCGATGTTCTAAATCAGAATCTCGAACTGCGGGACGCGCTTTGCTTCCCAAACGAATACTCAGATGAAGTCTGGAACAAGGCAGTCAAGAGGGCTCAACTATAAGGGCTTCGCGGAAGCAAAGCCAGCCTCTGGCCGAGGTCAAGTCAACGAGAATGAGGAAACCGCTATGTCAGGAAGGGGAACTGTGGAGCAGGAGCCGGAGTTTGTAGCGTTCGTGGGCATCGACTGGGCCGATCAGAAGCATGTGTGGTGTTTGCAGGCGGCGAATGCGGCGCGACGGGAAGATGGAGAACTGGAGCATAAGCCGGAAGTGGTGGAGGCCTGGGTCAGTGAACTGTGCCAACGCTTCGGGCATGGTCCGATCGCGGTGGCAGTGGAGCAGGTGAAAGGCGCGCTGGTCTACATGCTGCGCAAGTATGAGTGTCTGCATCTGTATCCGGTGCCTTCGACGATGACAGCGAAAATGCGAGAAGCGTTGTACCCGTCGGGAGCTAAGGACGATCCGCGAGACGCAGATCTACTGCTGGATCTGTTATTGCAGCACCGCGATAAGTTGCGGCGTTGGACGCCGGATAACGAAGCGACCCGGCGGGTACAGAACCTGGTGGAGGAGCGACGCAAGTTGGTGGAGGAAAAAACGGCGCAGCTGAATCGTCTGACCGGGTATTTGAAAGTGTATTTTCCGCAGATGCTGGGGTGGTTTGCGAAGTTGGACACCAAGCTGGTATGTGACTTGTTGGAACGTTGGCCGTCGTTGGAGGAGTTGCAAGCCGTTTCCCCTGGCGAGGTAAAGAAATTCTTCCGCCACCGGCGCGGCCGGCATGGCGAGCTGACCGAGTGGCGGATGCAGGGGATCGGCCAAGCGATGCCGGCAATACGGGACCGGGCGGTGATCGAGGCGAAGCGGACGGTGGTGCAAGTGATCGCACAACTGCTGCGCACCTTGCTAGAGGGGATCGCGACGCTGGACCGCAAGATCGCCGAGGCGGCGGAAGTCCATCCCGATTACTTCATTTTTCAATCGCTGCCGGGAGCTGGGGCAGCCTTGGCGCCGCGCTTGCTGGCCGCATTGGGGTCGCAACGCGATCGGTATGCCAGTGCCGAAGAGGTGCAGAAGTACAGCGGGATTGCGCCAGTGACGGAGCGCAGTGGAAAGAAGAAATGGGTGCACTTTCGCTGGGCGTGTCCCAAGTTTCTGCGGCAAAGTTTTCACGAATGGGCAGGACACTCGATTGCGCAGTCGGTTTGGGCGCGTGCCTATTACCAGCAGCAACGCCGGCGTGGTAAGGACCACCATGCCGTAGTGCGAGCCCTGGCCTTCAAATGGATTCGCATCGTGTTTCGTTGCTGGCAAGACCGCGTGGCTTATGACGAGACCAGATATCTGCGGATCTTGGCCACACGAGGTTCGCATCTGACCTTCGCCGCCACGGCAGCGAGTATGTGAAATTACTGTGGATTCTAAGCGAACGTCCAAAGTGAGCTAGTCGAAAAATGATTGACAAACTTACTCAGACATCTGATTGGATCATTAGCTGCTTATCGAGTTGTCCTGGTGAATCTCCACAGCGAAGCCGCACCGCATGTCCACATTTCAGCCAGATTGATCACGTTACCTTTAGTGGCCGCGATGTTTTATGGCAGTGCGAAGTTCTCGCAGGTCCGCGACGATTCCAATCAACGTACTTTTCGGGGATTGTTCGCGCTCGCGGGCACATTACTACTCACAGCGCTCATTTACTACGAAGTGCCCGAACTCTGGCAGCCAGTAGCAGCCATCGTCTTTGCCGTGGCTCTCCTTGAAGTCGGGCAATGGATCGGTTACTACGCCCTCGCGTGGCACGCTCACGTGCTCAGCGGGCTGGCGATTCTTGCGGCGCTCACGGCGGATCAGGCGGGCGCTCAGCGTTGGCACACCGTGCCACTGCATGCATTCAGCGCATTGCCCGTGGCTGTGGGACTCTACTGGATCGCAAAGCGTATCGCCTTGCCGAACGCCGATCATGTCAATACGGCGCGCATCGCCTATAGCTGGGCTGGAACAGGCCTGATGCTGTGGGTGCTCCATGAGGCCGTGCCCCTGCCGTGGGTCGCGGTTTCATGGATCGCATTTGCGGTTGTCCTCGCGCTTGTCATGCGCCGCATTGGCTACCGGCAACTCGCATGGCAGGCGAATGTGACGGCTGCCTGTGCAGTGGCGCGAGTTTACACCTCGAATTTCACGCTGGAGCAAACCGTCTGGGCCGGAGTCTCTCTCCGACTGATCACAGTTTCAATTGTCGCGGCCGGGCTCTATTTCCTCTCGCGGAAAGCAACTATCGCTGATTCGCAATCGAAGCCGGCGGTTACCTATCTACACACATTCGCCGCAACCGCACTGCTCGCACTTTTGGCATGGTACGAAGCGCCGGGTGCCTGGCTCGCAGCCGTATGGGCGATCTTTGCCCTCTTTCTGGCGCTGGTGGATCGCCGCTTTGAGCTGGACGATCTTTGTTGGCAAGCGCATGCACTCGCCGCACTGGCCATGCTGCGCGGCGTTAGCGTGAACTTGTACATCAACGAGACCTGGCATGGACTCAGCGTTCGCCTGCTGTCGCTGGCGGCCGTGACGGTTGTTATGTATGCGCTTGCACAACTCATCCGCATGCCGCAGGAGTGGCGTGCGCGGGAGTTCCATCACATCTACTCGTGGGCAGCGTCAGCACTCGTTTCACTTCTGATGTGGTATGAATTGCAGCCGCTGACTGTAGCCGTTGGTTGGGGTGTGTTCGGACTTGTTCTCTTTGAATATGGCCTGTTGCGGAAGGTCCGGCAGTTTCGATTCCAGTCATACGTGGCGTCAGCCGCCGCGTTCGGCCGCATTTTCTTTGCGAACCTAGCAGCTGATAACCCCGGTGAGTTCTGGGGACCTCGGATTTACACCGTCTTGCCGCTCACACTAGTTTTCTTTTTTGTGTACGCGCAATTGGGCGACGACAAGGAAACTGGAGACGACCGTCGCTTGCACTTCGATGACCTTATCTGCTATTTGGGGACCGCGAGTGTAGTTGCCTTACTGTATTTCCAGTTTGCAAATGATTGGTTGGTGACGGCGTGGGCTACCGTAGTATTCATCCTTTTCGGATCGGCACTGTTGCTGGATCGTTCGATCTTCTTGCATCAGGGCATGCTCTTAACAGTCGGTACGTGCGTACGCGGCATCATGCACAATCTATTCGGAGCCAGTTATTTCAGCGGCGGCGACTGGACCGGACGATACTTCGTGCTTGGTTCGGCGGTGGCCGTCTTATTGGCGTGTCTACCATTTGCGTTTCGGCTGCGCGAGCGCAGTAAACAGCAGACTCTTAGATTCCGTTGGCTAGCTGCCCTGGTCCACCGTCCAGAACAGTTCATGTTCTTTGCGCCTGTGCTTCTGCTAACACTGATGCTCGCGCTTAAGATGCGCGCTGGCATGGTCACGGTCGCGTGGGGCATTGAAGGAGTCCTGATTGTGCTACTGGCGCTTGCTGTCAACGAGCGCAGCTTCCGGTTGACGGGGCTGGTCCTGCTCTTGGTGTGTGTGGGGAAGATCATGATGCGCGACGCCTGGGGACTGGCTCCTCGGGATCGTTACATCACTTTCATCATCCTTGGAGCCGCATTGCTGTTGGTATCGTTCCTTTACAGCAAGTATCGCGAAACAATCCGGCAGTTTCTATGAAGCGCATCGGTGTGTTCATCGGAGTGCTCCTGGTCGCCGTATCGGCCATCTACTTCAGCGAGCGGCGGCACGAATCCACTCCCGTCTCGGCGAACGCTATCGTGGAGGTTGCTGCCGATGCGCAGCGCGATCTGAGTCGAGTTCCAATGCGTTTGACGCGCCTTTCCGACGATGAGGAAATCGCGGTCGGTAGTGAACTTGCTACGCAATACTCGATTAACGACGCCAAGATGAGCCCCGAAGAGCTGGCACTGGACAGCTACGTTGGCCGGGTGGGAAGCACGGTAGCCCCGCATGCTCACCGGCATCTTCCTTATTCCTTTCATTTGCTACCCAATCGGTCCATGATCAATGCTTTCTCCCTGCCCGGAGGCCCGGTTTACGTCGGGGAGGGCCTGCTCGACTTGATGACCAGTGAAGACGAGCTTGCGTCGGTTCTTGGGCATGAAATCGAACATATCGACCACTATCATTGCGCTGAACGCGTACAGGTGGAAGCGAAGCTGCGCAATTTGAGACTCGGCGTGATCGGCGCAGTGGTGCAGATTCCGCTCAGTGTGTGGGAAGCGGGCTATAACAAAGATGAGGAACTGGAGGCGGACCGAGAAGGGATGCGCCTTGTCGTTCTGGCTGGGTATTCGCCTTATGGGGCTGTAACTCTATTTGAGAAATTTTCCAAACTGCACAACGAATACATCATTCACGCGCAGAGCCCCGAAGAAGAACTTTCCCAGCTCGCGATTCAGAGCCTGGAAGGGTATTTTCGCTCGCACCCTCAACCGTCAGAACGCCTCGCGCAAGCAAACGCACTAATCGCCCAGGAGGGCTGGCAGGAGCGCAAAGTGCAAAAGCCATTTCGCCTCGAGTACGAAACTCACAACGGCCAGTACGTGAAATGAGGGGCAGGTCAGGCTCGTTCTAGTTGGCTTTCATTCGACCCGACGACTGCTGAAGATGCATCCAAGACCGGCTGGCGCTTTTGCGGCATTCGCAAAATCCAGTAACCGGCGGCTGCTGCCGCCAAGTGGTTGAGGTGTGGCCGCTCACAATATGTCCACTGCGAAAATCGGCTTGTCGAGAGTCTCCAAAGCCTTAGCTAAAGCATAGAAACCCACCACGACAGCCAGGTCAGATGTGCGCGTGTAGCGCTTTGGAAATACAAGGGCAAGCAACAATACCAAGGCCGAATAGGCTTGTACCGCCGCATAGAATCGCAAATCGCCTGCACCCCTCACTTCGCTCGCATACCATTGCAAGACGCTGCCCATCCCGGCGAGCAAGAGCCGTGGCAATAACCACAGGCCCGCTCTGAGACTAATTCCCTCCGAGATGATCGCAGCTACCATCGCCATGAATGCGATCGTCATCGGCAGTCGATCCTATACCAGTCGCGCATTGTTCGGAGACAAGTGATAGTAAGACGAACCGAATGCCGTTAGGAGCAAGCCAATGAAAACGAGCACGTAGGGCCATCGTTCGGGCGAGTGGAGAAAGCGCGTTTTCAACTGGCTTGGACTTAACCCTAGCAGGAACAGCAGTCCGCAGATTCCGATCACACCAAAAGCACATTGGAAACAACATCGCCGAAGTTCGGAATTCTCAAAAAACCGTGCCGATCGGCAAACAAGTGATATGACTGTGATCCTTTCTCTGCTGCCACGAATTCCTCAGCCACTGCGACTACGGCTGTGAGGGCAAGTAGCAGTCCCGTGCTGGTCCTTTGCGAGATGAGTCTATCTGGCATAGACAGGTTCCACCACTGCGAAACCTCCGCACAATTTCCCGCACGAAAACTACCTGCTACTGGACGACGGGTGGTGCCCAGCAGCCCCAAGGAGCAGGACTCATCTCTTCATGGATTCCTGTACAGCAGATCGAGCGGCGCCTGTTGGGATGAAACGATGCCCGTGCCTGACGGCAACGTCCAACCGAGACTTTTGTATCGGTCGATACGTTCGTCCAATGGCTTCGTCGTCGGGCTTCTGCCAATCTCGGGCTCAACGTTCACTCGCTCTGACATCGATAGGACTTACCGATTGGACGGCACAGATGGACTGAAAGGGACCACGCGCCCGCCGCGTTGAACACGCTGAGTGTGAACGACGAATGGAGACTGGACCGCTTCCGCCTGTCCCAGCTTTCTGTCAGACGCATGGCAGCCATGACTATTATGCAGCCGCATAGAATTCAGGGAATCATCTTTGTGTGAGCAAGAAGAATGCAAGGAGAATTCAAATGCAACGGGAGAACAGTTTGCAAGACAAGCGGGTGGTTGTGCTCGGCGGTTCCTCGGGGATTGGTTTGGCAGTGGCGGAGCAGGCGGCGTCGCAGGGAGCAAGCGTCATTATCGCCTCCAGTAGCGCGGAACGAGTTCAGAAAGCCGTTGAATCAATCGGCGGAAAAGCGCAGGGGCAAGCGGTTGACCTCTTGGACGAACGAGCCGTTGCAACCTTCTTTTCCAAGTCCGGCGCTTTCGATCATTTGGCATTCACCGCGGGCGATAGCCTGCATTTGCACGATCTTGCCGCTACCGATCTCCAGCAGGCCAGGCACGCCTTTGAATTGCGGTATTGGGCAGCGCTTGCTGCGGTCAAATACGGAAGCCCCCACATTCGCAAGAAAGGTTCTATCGTGCTCACAACAGGAATCGCTGGTCAGCGCCCGCAAAAGGGATGGGTAATCGCGGCAAGCGTTTGCGGAACCATCGAAGCACTAACGCGAGCCCTGGCGGTCGAGTTGGCACCAATACGGGTGAACGCGGTATCTCCCGGAGTTGTTCGGACAAACCTCTGGCAGAGCATGAGTGCACCGGAGCGCGAACATCTATTCGAAAGCGTGGGAAAGAGTCTGCCTGTTGGCCGGGTCGGCGAGGCTCATGACATAGCGCAAGCCTACTTGTTCTTGATGCAGGAAGGATTCAGCACCGGGCAGACGGTGGTGGTCGATGGTGGGACGGTCCTGGTTTAGCGCCACGGTAGTACCCCACTGGCTCATGGTTTGGACTGATAACAGGCGGTTCGCGCGGCTCGGATCGGTGGTCGCCGAGCGTTCCGACGAGCAGTCCGTCAAATTCATTCGCAAAAAGGAGCGACAAAATGAGTAAGTCAATGAAGGCTATGGAAGTAGTAAGAAGGACGTCTCACTGCTTCTGCATGGTTTTATTGCTGCTGTTCTGTGCAGAGCTCTCAGCGCAAAACCAAGAGCATCGTATTCGGAATATTGTTTTGGTCCACGGCGCATGGGCTGATGGCTCGGGCTGGAAAGGCGTTTATGACATTCTCGTCAAAGAGGGTTATAGAGTCAGCATTGTCCAAGAACCCGAAACATCCTTTAAAGACGATGTTGCCGCCACCCAACGCATTCTGGCTCTGCAAGATAGTCCTTGCATTCTTGTGGCCCACAGCTACGGCGGAGCCGTAATTACCGAAGCTGGCACTGATTCATCGGTTGTTGGGCTGGTGTACATTGCGGCGCACATGCCCGACGCTGGAGAGAACGAGGCGGACGACGGAAAGCGCTTTCCCAGCGACCTCAGCAAGTCTGGTGCGATTAAGAAGACGGCGGACGGGTTCACTTACCTCGACCCCGCTCAGTTTCATGAGTACTTCGCAGCCGACCTGTCCGCGGAGCAGGCCGAGTTCATGGCGCGGTCGCAGGTGCTCAATTACGCTGACAATTTCAAAGCGGTCATAACCACGGCTGCGTGGACAACCAAACCGAGTTGGATGCTGGTGGCGGGAAGCGATCGAACCATCAACCCGGACTTGGAACGTTGGTATGCCAAGCGGGCCCACAGCCACACGGTCGAAGTCGCAGGCGCCAGCCATTCAGTCTACGTGTCACATCCCAGGGAGGTTGCAGATGTAATTGAGAATGCAGCACGGGCGCTCTCAAAGTAGCTCTGATTCACCTCTCGCCCGAAACTTCGCTTCTGCTATCGTTGCAGTTGCGTGGCCCAGCTCTTGGGCGATGGAGGAACCAGCTCTGAACGCTCTCGCACTATGGCAAAACTTTTACGTGATCGTCGGCTCGTCGTCGGGCGCGCTCACTGGACTGCAATTCGTGGTCATCACGCTGGTCGCCGACTCAGGTATCGCCCATAGCATGCGCGAAGTCCGAGCCTTCGGCTCGCCCACCACGGTTCACTTCTGCATGACATTGCTGATCTCTGCCCTCGCCAGTTGTCCGTGGTCCGGTCCTGCGGGCCTGGCGGCCGCGTTCAGTCTGTGCGGCATCGGCGGAGTCATTTATTCCCTAACCGCGATTCGGCACGCCAGAAAACAAACCGTCTACCAGCCCGGCTGGGAAGATTGGATGTGGTATGGCTGGCTGCCGCTTGTCCCCTACACCGCGCTCGGCGCAGTCGCGATTTTAATCCCCAGAACCACCTCTTCCGGATTGTTTCTTCTCGCCGCCGTCACACTCGCGCTGTTGTTTCTTGGAATCCACAACTCCTGGGACCTCGTAACCTTCATCGCCGTGCGACGCCCCGACAACGAACGCGACAAGCCGGAACGTCAGTAAACAGCGGACTTGGGGCTAGGGCGAGTCAATGAAGGGGTGGAAGCTGGCGACTAATCGCCAAGAGCTCACGACCCAGGAATGGGCTCGCCGCTGTTGCGGATCGTCGGCAGTGCGGAAGTAAAACCTTCAATTCGTGACAAAATCACAATGCCGTTCAAGAACGAAATCAGGTCAAACAAGTTGTTGGAACGTTGCAACCCCGACTCCTAATTGGCGACTGGTGCGACGTAAGGTAGCTGGCGTTGCCGACGCTATTTGGATGCACCGGCAAAGCACGTAGGCAAGACGAATCCGGGCGCTAATTGAGAAAGCCGCAATTCAAGCCGCGCGGTGTGCTGCATCTTACAGTTCCATCCACCGAAGAGTTACAGCTTCTTACCGGGCGCAAGTTGGCGCAAGACGGCATCCCAATGCGAGCAACCAAACCGTCCAGTAGGGCAATAAGGCGCGGTTGAATTTCAACGCTCGGGAGGACGATATGCGAGTTTTAAGATTCCTAGCTCTCACGATTCTATCGACGACGCTCGGGGCGTCCGTTTTTCTCTATGCGCAAGATGCGCAACAGCAGGAAGACAGACCCCGGCAGGAAGACGTGAAGCCACGCTCCGCACAGGATGAAGCAAAGTCGCCGAAGCAAGAGGAAGCCAAGCCTCCGAAACCGGATGAAGCGAAGCCCACAAAGCAAGACAAGCAGGAAGAAAAGCAGGCGCAGAAACAGGAGAAAGAAACGCGCGATCACGCAACTCCACAGCATCCGGAGCAGCCAAATGGACAGATGCCCGCGCGTCAGGACCAGATGCATTTGTTGCAGGGCAGCAATGCGCGGCCCGCAGGACAAGGCGGCCACATTCCGGATAAGCAGTTTCATGCTCACTTCGGGCGTGAGCACGCGTTCCGGGCCAGCACGGTGATTGTTTCAGGCCAGCCGCAATTTCAGTATGGCGGCTATTCATTTGAACTGGTGGATGCCTGGCCTGCCGGTTGGGCTTATACGGACGACTGCTACATCGACTACATCGACGGGGAATATTTCCTCTTCGACTTGCTGCACCCCGGCATCCGGATTGCCGTGTTCGTGGTCATGTAACGGACGAGATACGCTCACTGCGCTCGCGGGGCAGACCAACTCGGCTCGCTGCCGCTCGTCAGAGCAGGCTCATTCAGCCGACGAGAAAGTTGCTCCGCGTTGCGCGGCGCGGGGAAGGCCGCGCCCGCTTTCCAAGAGCGGTGTTTGAAGCATGCTCCCTAAGATTCTCAATGGGTGTGAGGGTGATCGTGAGTCTGCAGTTTGTGCTGCAGTTCGCGAACCTGCTGCTCTAACTGCTTCACCTGCTCTTCCAGCTTCTTGATGCGCTGATCGGTATCGGCGTGCTGGTGATCGACCGCTTTGTTCGCCATGAAGTCCTCCTTGAGAGAGTGAAATCCTGACAGCCGAGTGCAGAGCCAATTCTAACGTCGCTTTGCGACCATGGCGACCCCTGGAATGGAATTGGCTGCGAGTGCAATGGTGTTGATGGCGGGAACGAGAACTTTTGCGATAAGCATCGCGGGAGTTGCTTCCGTGTCAGCACGACATTCAATCCCCGAAGCGCGCCGCGGCACGGGCTTTGGCTTTGGCCGCTTCCTCCTCGCGATTGCGGGGAACGGCCGTGGTTTCGAGCGAATGCAGCAGGCGCGATGAGATCGACGCAACTTCGTTAACCGCGACGAAGAATGCCGTCTCGTTTGCTTTTGAGGGCTTGTTGAAGCCGCTGATTTTCCTCACGAATTGCAGCGAGGCCGCGCGGATCTCTTCCGGGGTGACCGGAGGATCAAAGTTGAATAACGTTTTGATGTTTCGGCACATTGGCGAAATCCTAACCCTCAGGGGCTAAAGCCTGTTGTTCTTGGCTTCAAGGCGGCGCGGCTCGGAGCCGCGTCCTCTCAAGCCTCGTTTTTCATACGTGCACGCGCTATTCCCGCTCCGCTCCATTTTGCACCAAATCGAGAAACGCGCGGTGCACGCGTGTGTCGTCCGATAGTTCAGGATGAAATGTCGCGGCCATCGCTTTTCCCTGCCGAACTGCGACTGGGTCACTGCCTTCTCTGGCGATCACTTCCACCCCTTCGCCAACGTCGATAATTTTCGGGGCGCGAATGAAAACCATCTCCAGCGGCGAATCGTGTTCGCGTGCCCCAACGGTCGTGTTTGCTGCAAGAAATTTCCCTTCGCGAATCGAGCTGTCAATCTGGCGTCCGTAGGCATTGCGGCGCACGCGAATGTTGAGCGCTCCCAGACCGCGCTGGGGAGGGTTCTCGACTTCCTTGGCGAGCAGGATCGCCCCGGCGCAAGTGCCAAATGTCGGTCGGGTACGAACGAATTGTCTGAGCTTCTCAAATCCGGCTTCGCCGAGAAGCTTGAGAAACGTTCCCGACTCTCCACCGGGGATGACCAGGCCGTCGATGTCATCGAGTTGCTCGGGCTTTTTGACGAGCACAACTTCCGCGCCCAGCTCTTCGAGCCGGCGACGGTGAGCGTCAAAATCGCCCTGCAGGGCAAGCACGCCGATTTTCATCAGGCTAAACCTTCGTCCGCCACGACTCAGAGCAGAACGGGAGTCAGCTCGGGGGCTCTGGCTGCTATTGATTTTATCGGATTTGTGCGC
>JASHQK010000381.1 GCA_030039195.1 Candidatus Sulfotelmatobacter sp. | reverse complement strand
TCGCGAAGATTTCTCAATCCGCGCTGGTGGTGTCCTAAATTCGCTCAGACACCAAGGCACACGAAGCCTGTTAGACTCCGTTTTCCCCTCGTTGCGACTCGTGTCGTTTGTGGTCAATGAGGATCATACGGACCGGCGGGTAGTGTCCGAATACTGCGTTGCCGGCCGCGAATCACTTCACGTTAGAATGAGTGTTAGGACACGACCGGGTCGGCGCGCACTCTCCCAATTCAGTTAACGACTGACGGTCATCACTTTTACGAGCGCGGAGTTGGGGACGTGTTCGCTGGCGGAGTGGACTTCGCACACGAGGGATCGCGGTCGAAATTGGGACAGTACCGACCGGCGCGCGAACTCGGCCATCAGTGGGTTGAATGCTATAATCTCCTTTCATCCTGCCGCTAACGAACCACCCGGGCGCGTAGCTCAATTGGCAGAGCAACTGACTCTTAATCAGTAGGTTGAAGGTTCGATTCCTTCCGCGCTCACCATATTTTTCAATCACTTGCCAAAGTTGGTGTTTTCAGGTGTGCCGTAAAGTGTGCCGTGACTTGATCCGGCTACGCCCGATTCGTTACTAACGCATCTTGATCCAGAGCTGCGCGAACGATTCCGAGTTCGGGATGCTGGTACTGCATTGCAGTCTTTACATCCCGGTGTCCCATGGTTCGCATGACAGCAGCCAGGTTTCCGGTTCGCTTGAGAATTCGCGTCCCGTAGTCGTGCCGGCCGCAATAGAGAACAAGATCCTCGGGAAGCCCAGCTTTTCTCCTGGCTTCCCGGAACCTGTTCGCCATCGTCGTAAGGTGTCCGCACTTTGCTCGCTTCGAGCGTCCGACGCGCAAATCTTCACCAATGATCACGAGAAGCTGCCGACGGCACTCGGTCACGATGTTTCAAAACAGACCGCGCATGCGCTCCACACCAACGTCGAGCAGACAATTGCGCCACACCAGAAAATCTCCGGACCGCAACAGGACCAAGGCATGGGCCTTGGAATCAGCATTTAGAACGCCCGCCTGCCCCGGATAATGGCAGCGTAGCGCGGGCGCAAACTCTGTCAGGGCCGACCGAAGGCTCGCCGCTATCGCGGGCACGCGCCTGGACAGAGTTTGCTCAACCCGCGCAACAATCTCCGCCATTCCGGGATAGGCAATCACGAGTCCGCAAGTCCGTCGAGGAGTTCCAGTTCCGCCTCTCGACGCGTTCTTTCCTTGCTTTCGATTCCGTCTCCAGCGTCACACAGAGTTAAGCACCCGCGTTAATCGCATCCGAACTGAGCGTCAGCCGTAGGTGAGGTCAGTGCTCTGTCCGACCTCGATGATATAGCCGTCAGGATCGCGCATGTAGCAACGGATTTCGCCGTACTTGGGTATGGGCCCGGTGATGAACTCGGCTCCTCGACTTTTCCATAATTCGTAGCAGGCTTGAATATCGGCCACGCGAAAATTCATAAAACTGTTGATGTGATTCGGGTCGGGCACACTGAGCGTTACCGTCGGCTTATCCGGAGTCGGGCCGCCTCCGACGTTCAAAATCATCCAGATATTTGCGAGCTGAAGGTACGCGGGCGCGTTGCCGTCACCCAGGCTCAGAATGCGTGCGCCGAAGACCCGTTCGTACCAGCGGGCCGATCGCCCGATGTCGGCGACGGTGAGAAAATGCGCGATGCTGATCCCTTCACGTGGGGGCATCTCATAGCTCCGCTGTTCGACCTGTATGCTTTGTACGCTATTCATCGGCAACTCCATTTGCGATTAACAACAGCACCCTGTTTTGACCTGACCAGTTGAAGCAGTGGCCAGTATTGCCACCTTAAGCATCACCGGCCTCCGCAAGATCGATCCACCTCAACCAGCACGCCGGGCCGGCACCTCTTGGGCAGACGCCATAAAGCCCTTCACCAAGGCGGCAATCTCATCGGCGGCCGTATCAAGTGCGAAGTGGCCACCGTCAACAATGTGGACTTCGGCGTTCGGAACGTCCTTGCGATAGCTCTCCGGCTCGCTCGGGTCAAACGATGATTCGTATTTACCCCAGATCACGAGCAGCCGCGGCTGCGCTTCCCGCATCCAGGCCTGCCACTTCGGATAGGAGTCCACATTGGTTCGATAGTCATAGAAAAGATCGCTCTGGATCTCGACCTGGCCCGGCCGATTCAGAAAGTAAAATTCGTCGGTCCAGAGGTCGGGATCGTGACGCTCCACATCGGAGTCATCTCCGACGTGCCGCGCACGCGTGGTCTCGAGCGACAGCAGATTGGTGCGCAATGCGCTCTCATAGGCGGCGCGATCGGCCCAGAACGCCCGTCGCGTTTTCCAATTTGCTCCCAGGCCTTCGTTGTGGGCAACGGCGTCTTGCACTATCAACGCCTCAACTCGCTCCGGATGCGCCAGTATCATGCGAAAGCCGACAGGGCCGCCGTAATCCTGCATGTAGAGGGTGTAGCGCGAGAGGCGGAGCGTCTCGGTGAAGTGGTTCATGATCTCGGCGTAATGGTCGAATGTGTACGCGAACTTCTTCGGGTCGGGCCAGTCACTGTGGCCGAAGCCCGGATAATCCGGCGCGATCAGATGGTAGCGATCCGATAACCGCGCGAAAAGCGGCTCGAACATACGCGACGACGACGGAAGTCCGTGCAGCAAAAGCAGCGTCGGGGCATCCTTCGGGCCGGCCTCTCTATAGAAGATCGAGAGCCCATCGATCTGCACAGTGCGGTAAAAAATCGAATTCTTCATGCGTCCCCGATTCTTATGCCGCTGGAGCCGATTTCTTCTGCGCATCGAGTGCCGGTAGAAGAAGGTTCAGAAGCGCTTGATCAGAGAACGGGTTCTGACCTGAGATCAACTCGCGATCTTGAACGACGTAGCTGGTCCATGGAGCGCGCACACTTACGTCGCCACCCGCAGTACTCAGGGCGAAGTCCGGGTAGAAGAGAACCTTACCGCCAATCTCAAGCGGTTCCCGCTGCTGCTCTTCCGCTGTCGAAAAAATCGTCATCTTATATCCAGCATAGATCCAACCTTTAGCTTTTTCGTGCGCTCCGGCAACATCGCCCGCACTTAACGCGGCTACGAAGTCCTTCGAATTCGGCAGAGCAGACAGAAGCGAAATCGGGCCGTGGCACAGGACCGCCGTCGGCTTGGATGTTCCATGGAAGTGCCGCATGACGATGCCGGCGTCGGGATCGTCGAGAAGATCGATCATCGGGCCATGGCCGCCAGGGACAAAAACGGCGTCATATTGGTCCAGGCCCGACGCGATGACATCCGAGATACGAGTCGGATTTTTCAGCCCAGTGAGGCTGTCGCGGAATTTCAGATAGTCCTGAAGCTTAGCTTCATCCCCCCCGAAGAAGTCAGGTACAGCTGAATGAACGTCCAATTGCGGAGTGTTGCCCTTGGGATTGGCGAAGGTGATTTCGTAGCCCTCCTTCATCAGGGCGCGAACCGGAACCGTGAGTTCGTTGAGGTAGTAGCCAGCGCCGGTGTAAACCTTGCCATCCTTCAGGGGTAAGCCGTGACCGCTCGAGACCAGTACCAGGATTTTTCCTTTTGCTGCCATATCGTTCTCCTTTTTGAAGTCAAATCTGTTTTCTCCAGAGTGCGCAAAAACGGGCCACCCCCGATCGAATGCCGGTTACTGCTGCGGGAATCCGAACATCAACCACGACTGATTGGCTACCCAATGCGGGTATAACTCCGTCATCTGATCGAACAGCTCCCGATCGGAGGTCGCGGTTTTCTGCAGCCGATCGAAATCCTGCAGGTAACGCTTGGTGTCCTGGATGCACGTGGGAGAGTCGGGAGCGCCCGGCTTCTTGTGGCCGGCGACAACAATCGCCGGGTTTAACGCAGCCAACCGGTCGAGCGCTGCGATCCAATTCTTTCGGCTCTCAGGGGTAGTGTCGCCCACGTACATGCGACATTGGTTGTACACAACATCGCCAGCGACGATCAGGCCGATCGATGGAACGTAGAGAGACGTCGTATCGGCGCTATCGGTGTGGCCCTGCTCAATGATGCGCAGTTCCTGGCCTTCCAGAGTGAACGTGCCGCGCTCATAGGGTTCGGGTCCAATCAACTTGGTAGGCACTTGTCCCGGAAACAATTGGCGGGCTAACTGCTGCACTGGGGGAGAGAGGTACATCTGAATGCCCTTCATCGTTTTGGGCGTGGCGATCGCCTTCGCGCCTGGGAAACGGTCGAGCAGAATGCTCAGACCATAAAAATGGTCGAAATGAGCGTGTGTTATGTAAATGGTCTGCAGGTTGCGGTTGTGCAGAGCAACCCAATCCGCAAGAGCCGTGGCCTCAGCCACCGTCAGCATCGCGTCGACCAGCACAGCGTCGTGCTCGCCGAAGATTAAAGTCGACGTGATCGGGTCAAAGCCGAGCGCTTCGCCGAAGGGCTTTGGCCGCTCGCCGACCATCGCCTTTCCCGGGGCGGTAAAAACGTTGACACTCAGCGTGTTCGAGGCGACAGGTGCGGTCAGGCGCGTGGTTTCTTTCAATCCGTTTGTGACAGCCATTTGGCAGTCCTTTCGATGTCACATCGAATGGCTCTTCACCACAAGATTGGCAGAAGCGAGACGGAGAATCTATTGGACGAACGTATCAAGACACCAAAGTATCGGTTGAAAATGCGATGTATGCCTTTCAACACTCCTCAGGACAACCGGAATAACGTCAGTTTCAGTTTGTTCAACGGCGCGCAAAGTGGGTTGCGAATCGGTGATTCCGCCGAGCGGAGCCGCCGTCTTCACGCCAGGTGAATGGTCTGACTCGCAGGCCTGAGCTTGGCCGCCATTCTCACCAGGTCGGGCAGCGAGCTCGCCTTCATCTTGCGCATGAGGTGCCCGCGGTGGGCCTTCACCGTGATTTCGCTGATGCCGAGTTCTGCACCAACCTGTTTGTTCAACCGGCCGGAGACCACCAGTGCCATCACCTGGCGTTCTCGAACACTCAGCGACGCGTAGCAGTTCCGAAGGCGGCCGCTCTCCATTTCGCGCTGCAGGGCTAAACGGCTGCGCTCGAAGGTTTCGCGGATTCCGGCCAGTAAGATCTCATGACCGAATGGCCGCACGAGGAAATCAACGGCGCCGGCCTTCATGGCTTCGACTGTCGTCGGAATATCTTCGTGCCCAGAGATGACGATAATTGGCACCTCGGCCCGCTCCCGGGCGATTCGCTTTTGCTCTTCGAGACCGTTCAGATCCCGGAGAGAGCGAGCAAGGATCAAGCAGCTCGGAACAAGGGGTCGCGGCCCGCATAGAAACTCTCGCGCCGACTCGCACGCCTCAAACTGCCAGCCTTGGCGAGCGATGAGCGATTTCAGAGACTCTTGTTCAGAAATGTCGTCGGTTATAACAAAGACAATCGGTGCACTATCCAAGTTAGGTTGGTGAAGTTTCTGGCCAAACGTCAGCGGTATGTTTGCGGCGTTTTCATCAAGAATTCTTGCGGTCGCAGCCGAAGCCATATCCCACCTCTCAAAGATTTCTTTCTTTCCCCAGTGATCAGCCCCTGAAAACTCTGGTTGGACAATTCGTGATTTGCGAGCGCACTGTTTGGCCAGTCAACCCAGATGCTTGCGAGCAGTCTGGCCGGATCTTCTAATTCTGGGTTTAACCCGCTTTATCAAATCGGCGGCCCGCGCTCGATACAACTGGCCCTCAAGCTTCAATTTTGAAGTAGACCCGGAGCGGTCCCGCCAGAGTGCGTTATCGCGGTTACTCCATCAAAGGATGTCTATGCGCGGCATGTGCGCGCTTCCGTCCCGTGCGCCTATCCGGGTTGGCTTCGGAGATGCCCGAGAGAATGACAGGATCACTGTCTGGGAATTGCGCCACGAGCGCCAGGCTACCGCCCAAGGCCTCCACCGTCTTCCGAAGCGTTGAGATCATAAGGTCGGAGCGTTTTTCAATCTTGGAAACACCTTCCTGGCCGATACCTAATTCTTTGGCAACGCGTTCTTGCGACAGCTTGCGGGCGCGGCGGAGTTCCCGCAGTGTCATTTCTTCTGCAATA
>JASHQK010000380.1 GCA_030039195.1 Candidatus Sulfotelmatobacter sp. | reverse complement strand
CCTAGATTCGCCGCTTCCATTGCAACACTCCTATTAGTCGTCAATTTCAACGTATCCGCAGCCGACAAGAAATCCAAAGAGACTAAACCAGAGGAAGCCAGCAAGCCATCGTACGAGCTTCCGCAACCTGCGACCGAAACTCTCGACTTGACCATGTATCAGCGGATTCGCGAAGAGGGGTTGAATCACTCGCATGTTATGGACTATGCCTCGGGTCTGATGGACGGCATTGGTCCGCGCCTGACGGGTTCGCCCAATCTGAAGCGTGCCAATGAATGGACGCGAGAGCAGTTTGCCGCGATGGGATGCAGCAACGCGCACCTGGAAGATTGGGGCGACTTCGGCATGGGATGGCGGCAACTAAATACCTGGGTGCGCATGTCGTCGCCAGACACGGCCGTGTTTATCGCGCAGGCGGCGCCATGGTCGCCCTCGAGTCATGGTCCGGTGAGTGGCAGCGCAATCTGGGTGAATGCGAAAAACGAGAAAGAACTGGATCAGTACAAGGGAAAGCTGGCGGGCAAGGTTGTTTTCTTCGGCGACATGCGCGAAGTGAAGCCTGTCGATAAGCCGCTGTTTGAACGTGACGACGATGCCCGGCTCAAGGAGATCAGCGAATATCCCGTGCATGTGGGCGAGCGTGAGGAATTCATCCAGCGCTTTGTTCAACAACTTGAGTTCCGCGAGAAAGCGGGCAAGTTTTTTGCCGAGGAGCACGCCGCAGCAGTGGTTACACCCACCCGCGACGGCAGAGATAACGGCGGTTCCGGGGGAACGATCTTTGACGACAGCGGTGCCGGACTGGGATGGTTCATTTATCAGCGGGAGCATGCCCAGCAAGTTCCAGTTGTCGTGATGGCAATTGAAAACTACGGGCGTGTCTATCGGTTGTTGAAAGCGAATGTGCCAGTCACCGTCGAAATGGATGTGGAAACGGAGTTCAGCGGCGACCACGAGCACGGCTTCGACACGATCGCCGAAATTCCCGGCACCGATCCCAAGCTCAAAGATGAAGTTGTGATGGTCGGCGGCCATCTGGATTCATGGGCTTCCGCGACGGGAGCGACAGACAACGGGGCCGGGACCGTGGTTGCGATGGAAGTCATGCGCATTCTGAACGCCTTGCATGTGCAGCCCCGGCGTACCATTCGCGTAGGCCTGTGGACGGGCGAAGAGGAAGGCGAGTTCGGTTCCTATGGATACGTGAAGCAGCATTTCGGCTACGTGCCACTGTCGACCGCGCCCGACCAATTGGCGTTGCCCGATTTCCTGCGCAAACCCGCAGGACCGATTGAACTCAAACCCGAGCAGCAGAAAATTTCAGGCTACTTCAACCTGGACAATGGTTCAGGAAAGATTCGCGGGATTTATCTGCAGGAGAACGCCGCGGTTGCTCCCATCTTCGCGCAATGGATGAAGCCTCTGAAGGACCTGGGCATAACTACAATTACAATGCGAAATACTGGCGGGACCGATCACGAAGCGTTCGATTCCGTCGATATTCCGGGTTTCCAGTTCATTCAGGACATGCTCGATTACGGGTCACGCACGCACCATTCCAATATGGATACCTATGAGCGCCTGCAGCCCGATGATCTGGCCCAGGCCGCGACGGTTGAAGCCATCTTCGTCTACAACGCGGCCATGCGCGACCAGATGCTGCCTCGGAAGCCGCTGCCGCACCCGGAACTCGAGGAGCAAGAGAAGGCGCCGCTGAAAAATGTGATGCCAGGAGCGGAGGCAGGAACGGCTTCGAACTGAGGCAAGCGCGCCCACGCTGTTCGAAACGAGAAGCGCTTGCGAGAGCAATCCGCGCGCCTATCGTACTCTGGCCTGAAAGGAAAGCTTTCGTCTAATTTCGATTGGTCCTAAATTCACACAAAGGACACGAAGGAGCGAGAAGGAAAAGCCAGCGTTTCCCATGCTTCGTGTTTCTTCGCGCTCTTGGTGGTTTAATGAATTTAGGACACCACTGCGGTTTTTGATTTGTTGACAATATTATGTGCACAGTGTGCATAAATCGTCTCACGCGTGACCGCTTCCGGAGCAACCGACCATGCCCAGGCATCCCGATCCCGATCTTGAAGAACGCATTCTGAACGCAGCGCAGAAGCTGTGGAAGCGCGGGGGTGACAAAGCGCTCACCATGCGCACCGTGGCGCGTGCGGCGCGCACCAACACCCCCGCTGTTTACCGGCGATTCAAGGACCGTGAGGATCTGGTGCGGGCATTGCTTCTCCGCATCGTGGCGCGTACTCGAGCGGAATTCGATTCGGAAACGACGATCGAAAGGGTGTCGGAGGCGTACGTGGAGTCGGCGCTGCGTGAGCCGCACGACTACCAATTGTTCTATTCGCATGCGCGATGGCTCTCGGGGCCGAAAGGATCATCGCGTCCCCTCCGCGAAAGCCGCCCAAATTTCGCGTTTCTGGAGCAGCAGTTGGCAAAACGTCTCGGCGGCCGGCCGGAGGACTACATGGATCTGGCTCTCGCCGTCTGGGCAGTCTTGCACGGCACATGCATGCTGCTGCTCTGCGAGGCTATTCCCGAAGCCTACACTCAGGAATTGCGTCAAGCTTGCCGGTCCGCTATTAAAGCGTTGCTCGAGGAGGCAGCGTTGTTTCGCGAGGGAAACTGAGCTTCCTGCAGCGCCGCCACCATCGAGATCCTTAAGACGAATCTTAACTGCCCCGCGCTGCTGATATTTTGCGCAATCCCGCCGATAGGACTAGAGAAAAGCGCCACCATATGACAAAGATTCTCCTGGTTGACGACAGCAAATTCCTTCGCCTTGCGACCGAGCGTGCCTTATTTCGCGCGGGCTACGACGTTAGTACCGCGACTGATGGGGAACAGGCCCTGGAGATGGCGCGCGAGCGTCAACCCGATTTGATTCTGCTCGACATGCTCCTGCCCAAGATACCGGGGCCGGAAGTGCTGAAGGCGCTGAAAAAGGGTGCGGAAACCGCGGACATCCCGGTGGTGGTTTTCACAGGCCTTTCGCATAAGAACGCCGCACGATTGCAACACGATGGCGCTTTCGGTTATCTCGAGAAATCGGAGCTCTGCCTGGAAAAGGGTTGCGAAGCTCTGCTATCCGCTTTGGCCGACATTGTTCGCCAATTGCCCGCCAAGACATCAGCCTCTCAGCGAGGCTCAGCAGGACCCGCGCGGAGCAAGGCAGGGGTCGACAAAGGCGAGAAGGACACGTCAAGAGCAGCCTTTGCCTTCCCGCAGCAGGAGCGTCGGTAACCTCAGCTCGGTTACGACCTGCATTTTTCCATGTCAACACGCCTGTGGTTCGTTGTATCTAATTAATTCTAAGGTGGTTAATTGCGTGGAACTCCTCCATGGTCTGCGGAGTCTATTAAGGGTGACGATTGCGATGGTTAGCGGTGTGGGATGACATCGTATCGGCAAAAATGACTCGGCAAGTAGGTGGGGAAATCCTATAATCAGAGGATACTGTGTGTTAGGGGCAACCACCTTGGGCGATCTGGCGAGTGCGATAGGAGTACGGTCGCAAGAAGAAGCGGCGATAGTCGCTGAGCTGAAGGCCGGCTCAGAGTCGGCGTATGCCTGGCTGATTGGAGAATTTCAGCAGCCGGTCTATGGTCTGGTTTACCGCATCATCAACGATTCAGCGGACGCGGCGGATACGACGCAGGACGTCTTTTTGAAAGTGTTTCGCGGCATGAAAAACTTTCACGGCGAGTCGAGCCTGAAGACCTGGATTTACCGAATCGCGTTGCACGAGGCGGCGAATCACAAGCGCTGGTGGTTCCGTCACAAAGCGCGTGAAACTTCGATTGAGCAGGACGAGGCAGAACGGGCTGTGCCGTCGGAGAGTGCGATCGAATCGGCGCTGGCGGACCGGGCGGATTCTCCTTTCGAAAACGTGGCGCACCGCGAAGTAACGCGGCGCGTGGAAGAGGAACTGCGAAACCTTGCGGAACCGTATCGCACGACGCTGATTTTGCGCGATCTGGAAGACATGTCGTACGAAGAGATCGCAGAGGTCCTGGAAATTTCGCTGGGCACGGTGAAATCGCGGCTCACGCGTGGAAGAGAGGCGTTGCGGCAGCGGCTGACGCCGTATGTCCGCGAAGTTGGAAACGAACTGGGGTTGGCTGCGCCGGAAGACGCGGAATTGGGGCCGCAGGTAGCTGGAGGGGGTAGAAAGGCTGAGGTGATGCCATGACGGGCACAGGGACGAGCATGGGAATGACGTGCCCCCAGGCGAAGCGGTTGTTTTCGCCCTATCTGGATGGCAGAGTCACGGGAACGGAGATGCTGGCGCTGCAGAGCCATTTGCAGGAGTGCGCGAATTGCAGTGAACGATATGAATCACTGCAGCAGACGCAGCAGTTGCTCTTGAGCATCGGCCGTCCCAAGGCTCCCGAGGATCTGGGTCTTCGCTTACGCGTAGCTATTTCGCGGGCAGTGGCGGAGACTAAGCGGCCTCCGTTTGAGGGATTGCTGGTGCGCCTGGAGAATTCGCTGCGCGCTTTCATGGTTCCGGCCACGGCTGGATTTTTGAGCGCGCTGCTGATTTTCGGCGTAGCCATGGTTTATTTCGTGGCACCGTCGTCGCTGCAGGCGAATAACGATGTGCCTCTGGTGATGGTCAATACCGGGCCTGAACTGCAGCAGACGCCGCTCGGCATTACACTCGACAGCATCAATGCGGATTCGCTGGTGCTCGAGGCTTACGTCGATGCGAACGGCCGTGTGCAGGACTATCGCATTCTTTCCGATACTGATGGCTCCAAAGACGTGCTGCCGGAAGTGAAGCGCATGCTGATCTTCACGACGTTTCGTCCGGCGCTGTCGATGGGACGTCCAACAGCAAGTCGGGCCGTGCTGTCGTTTTCGAAGATCAGCGTCAGGGGATGATCGTGTGGGAGCGGGCACTCTTGCCCGCAGGATTGGGAGTCAGGCATGAAAGCCGCCATTTCCGGCGGCTTTCGTCGTTTGGACTGAACGGGTAGCGCTGCCACATTTCGCGGGCGGGGCGCCCACGCCACATGTGTTACCTTTCGGTTTCACTGATGGCTGTGGCGCTGGTTTCCAGCTTGGCCTATCATTAAATGGCTGGGCCGTGATACCTTTAGCGACCGTTCCCTGCCGGGTGTGGAGTGGGTCAATTCGGAGATAAATTCCGCAAAGCGCGCGAGAAAAAGGGCATCTCGCTCGATGACGTCTCGAACGTCACCAAGATCAGCGCGCGCATGCTGCAGGCGATCGAGGATGAGCATTTCGATCAGCTTCCTGGCGGAGTCTTCAACAAGGGATTCATTCGCGCCTATGCGCGGCATGTCGGGCTGAATGACGAAGAGGCGGTGAACGAATACCTGGCGTGCCTGCGGCAGGCCCAGATCGATGCGCAGGCGGTGTGGGAGCCGAATGGCGGCTCCGCGAAAGACAAACGTCCGCAAGTGGCCGCGCATCAGATTGCGGCGAACCAGGCGGTCGCCGGTAAAGTCAGCCGTGGCGTGGGAAAATCCGGAGACGGGCGGACGGAAATTGCGGAGCGGGAGGAATTGCCTGGCCTGCAGCTGCCGCGCCTCCAGGACGTTCGGCCTCCGCGCCCGGTATACGCGAAACGCGACGGATCTCTTCCCTGGAAGCCAGTCGCTGTTGCCCTGTTGCTGGTGATCGCGGCGGGAGTGATTTGGCAGCGTCACATGCGGCATGTGCGCGCCGAGGCCGCGGGTGTTCCGGCAACGTCATTGCCGCAACCGGCGCCGGTCCAGGCTTCTGGCTCGGGCCCAGCCGCGAGGAGTCCCGCACCATCGAGCGCTGGAACGCCGTCGCCCACTAAGTCGGTGAAGGTAAATGGACCCACGGCGAGCCATCCCAATAACGCGGCCCCAGCCAAACCGCCGAGCACCACCACCGCGAGCGCAGCCAACGAAGAAAGCGCGGACAATGGAGAAGACAGCAACGCGCCGGCAGCGGATAGCGCAAATGCTGCGCCCGTCGCCAAATCGCCTGCGCGCTTCACGCTCGTGATTCATGCCGATGAGAATTCCTGGATATACGTGACGGCCGACGGGCAGCCGGTCCGAGAGGAAACTCTGATCGCACCCGCCGACGCGTCGGTGCGCGCCAACCGCGAAATCGTAGTGCGCATCGGCAACGCGGCCGGTGTCAGCTTTGTCTGGAACGGTCAGGAGATTCAGCCCCAGGGCGCAGAAGCGGAAGTGAAGACGTTTGTATTCGACGACAACGGAATGCGCCCGGTCACGAACACTCCCGGTCCCACTCAAGCGCGATAAGAGCCGGGGATGCGTTCCGCAAGCGATGCCCAGGGAAACTCTGATTAAGCTCGCCCAGCGGCTCAAGCCGCTTCTCAAAGAATGTTGATTTTACGGACGGCCTTGAAGTGTGAGAACTTGTGCCGTCCCTACGGGACTCGTTTTGGATGTCCCACTTTTCCCAGGGCTGACACCCTAGGCTATCCTATTCCGCCCCTTCGGGGCTGAGTTATCGGTGCTCGATCCCGCTCGGTTTTTCTCAAAACATCCCGATCGGTTTTCTCAAATGAGTTCTTACGCACATGAGTTCTTACGCACACTCTTGAAGGCCGGTCCCCTTCAAAACTTGACTTAATCAGGGTCTGCCTAATGCTGGTTTTCGCCTTCCTTGTACATGTACTTGATGGCGGGCTTATAAATCATCAGATTGGGCTCGCCGGAATCGCGGTTCACCTTGATGCAATGCTTATCGTACCACTCGATGATGCCGCGCACTTCTTCGCCATCGCGCAAAACGATCACCATCTGCGTTCGGGCCTGCATCTGCTTCTGGTAATAAAAATTCTCGGCGTTGGTCTGCTCGGGTGGCGCCGGCTTCTTTCCGCCGCCGCCCAAAGAACGTTCCATCCGTTCCGGACGATCATGGCGTTCGGGGCGCTCGCGCCG
>JASHQK010000379.1 GCA_030039195.1 Candidatus Sulfotelmatobacter sp. | reverse complement strand
GTGAGCATGTTTCCACAGTTGGGGGAAGAATGGTGGGCGCAGGTGCAAGCGCAGCGTCCTTGGAAAAACTTTACATTGCAGAGCTTCGAACAGCTCAGGGAACAATACGGAGTCAACTGGATCGTTACCGCGCAGCCGGGAGTGGCCGGGCTGGAG
Organism: Candidatus Sulfotelmatobacter sp.; assembly: GCA_030039195.1. Lineage (GTDB taxonomy): Bacteria > Acidobacteriota > Terriglobia > Terriglobales > Acidobacteriaceae > Sulfotelmatobacter. Next base: position 9,659 of record JASHQK010000379.1, on the reverse strand, counting down.
TGTCCCTATCAGAATCTCCTGGTTCGCGTCTGTCGTCTTCCTTGATTCTGGAATCGAAGGCCACGCGACGCTGAAAAACGGCGTCTAAGCAGTAAAGTATCGGGTACAATCGAGAAAAATACAGGAGAACGCCCGCCCCCCATGCTGCCAGCACGACTCGCTCAAGATGTGGCAGGGCTGTTCCCCTATGAGCGCCGGCAATGGGCGCTCGGCGGTCTGGCCGAACAGTACAGCCGAAACGAACCCTATCCCCACATCCTGTTGGCGGACTTTCTGGATACTGAGATCGCGCTCGAGATGGCGCGAGAATTCCCCCAGCCCGTGACTCAGGCCTGGACGCAATACAAGCACGCGAATGAAAACAAGCTGGGCATGCCCAGGCGCGAACTGTTTCCTGCCCTCCTGGGGGCGGTGACGGACGAGCTCAACTCGCCCGAGTTTGTCGCGTGGATTTCGCAACTGACCGGTATCCCGAATCTTCTTGCTGACCCCATGCTGGAGGGCGGGGGATTGCACCAGTCGGAGCGCGGCGGATATTTGAACGTGCACACGGATTTTTCCCAGCATCATTTTCGTCCCAACTGGCACCGGCGGGTGAATCTGATTCTTTATCTCAATCCGGACTGGGACGAAAGTTGGGGCGGGTCGCTGGAATTATGGGAGAAATCAGCGGAAGGCAAGATGACGCGGTGTGTGGCGAAATATCCGCCGCTGCTGAATCATGCCATCATTTTCACGACCAGCGAAAAGTCCCTGCATGGCTTCCCTGATCCGCTGACGTGTCCGGAGGGGCAGTCGCGGAAGAGTCTGGCTCTGTACTACTACACGTCTGAAGCGAACCCCGGGTTTGCCTCGCACTCGACCGAGTACTTCGCGCGGCCGCAGGATGGATGGACAAAGTCGGCCATGATCTGGCTCGACAAGAAAGCCGTCGATCTATATTCGCGGGCGAAAGCGCGCTTCGGGTTTTCCGACGAAGTTGCCAGCCGAGTGCTGGGGTGGTGGTCGGGACGGAAATAGCTCTTAATCTTGGCTGCGGGACTCTTCTCACGCCGCTGGAAACGCCGAGTTCGCGGAAAACTTCCGCAGAGTTCGCCGAGGGAGCTCGGTCCTCTCTGCGTTCTCCGCGCGTTTTCTCAGCGTACTCTGCGTGAAACCAACTCACACACCACCGCGGCGACAGCCCTGCATGAGTCGCCTAAGCGCTTTCCGTGTATGAGACGTAGTAACTGTTTTGCAAGTCGGCCTGCAGCTTGCGGCCGTTGGGGCTAAACCGCGGCAAATGCAACAGGCCCATCCGTTGCAGCGCAAATTGCAACGTGGTCGCCACCACTTCGAATCCATATTTCACACTGCGGCGGAAGTTGATGGAAGAAGCTTCTTCGAAATATTTTGTGGGACAGGAAACCTCGCCGATGCGAAATCCGAAGTGCACGCATTGTGCCAGCATCTGATTATCGAAGACGAAGTCGTCGGAATTTTCGAGCAGCGGCAGTTCGGTCAGAACTTTGCGGCTGAAGGCGCGATATCCGGTGTGATATTCGGAAAGCTTGACGCGCAGAAACAAATTCTCGAATGCCGTGAGCAATCGGTTCGCGATGTATTTATAGATCGGCATGCCGCCGCGCAGGGCGCGTCCGCCGATGATGCGCGAAGCGAGCACGACATCGTAAACGTCGTAGGCAACCATGCTCGCCATCGCCGTGATCAGCAGCGGGGTGTATTGATAGTCGGGATGCAGCATGATCACGACGTCAGCGCCGGCGGCGAGGGCTTCGCGATAACAGGTTTGTTGGTTGCGTCCGTACCCGTAGTTTCTGTCGTGTTCAAAAACCAGTAAGCCAAGGTTGCGGGCTAGTTGAGCTGTGTTGTCGCGGCTGTGATCGTCGACCAGGATGCGGATGTCAACCAGGTCGGGCAGTTCGCCGACGGTGGCCTCAAGGGTCTTCTCGGCATTGTAGGCCGGCATGACGACGGCAATGCGCTTGTGGTTGATCACTGGGCTGCGTCTGTCCTCAAGATGAGGAAAGTGAATCCAGTTTAACCGAGGATGGCCGGTGCAGCAGAGAAATCCCGGCCATCCTCACAGTTGGTGTCGTTCAGTCGGCGCTGGAGAAGAAGCCGTGAATCGAGGCCTGCTTCAGAATGTGATCAGCCATGGCGCGGTATAGAGTCTCGCCGTTGGCGGGAAAATTGGGCGGTGAAGACGGCAGATTCAGACAGGTGTCGAGGGCATACACCGTCAAGACGTAGTCGTGGCTGAGAGGCGTTATGTTGTTGGGCGGACAAGGTCCATCATATTGCGCGCCCAAGTAAAAGTCGTTGAAGACTTGCGGTCCGTACGTGCTTCCCGAAACGCCGGCGTTCTCTGGAAGTTCTCTTGTTTCCGCAGAGATGTTGTACATACCCCAATGAGTAAAAGCGGCAGTACGGTCAAACAAAGTGACGACAAAGCTGTGCGTGCCTTTGGGTGGATTCGACCATGACACCTCGGGCGATTGGTCCTGCCCGCCGGAGACATAGGAACAATTGGCTGGCCCCAGGACCATGCTCAGGGGCAACTGGCCGCCATTGTCGAAGGTTGTGCTGTGCACACTGAAGTGGTGGTCCCAATTGGAATCGGTGTTCTGTTGATCGGCGGTCTGAGCAAAAGCGGTCGCTAGACACGCCAGTGCGAGCGTCAGGGTGGTACGCCATAGTCTTTTCATTGAGCCCTCCTTGGCTGGGAGTCGAGATATTAGGCCGGGCCGAACCGAGGGCAGTGATCTCGGCTGAGAAAGAACGGAGAAAACTCAGCGCTGCTCGCAGTGCGCACGCATCATAGACGCAAATCGTCTGCTGGGCTAGAGTGAAGAAAAGTGCACTCGGTGAGCGAGATTTGAAGTCAAATTTCCCACTGCCAAGAGCGCGACAAGGGTGGGCTACCGCAAAATCGAAACTCGCCGTACGGACGTTTGTTTCCTAGGGAAGCCCCTGATTGAGTGCCCAACGCCAGGACGGCTGTGGCGGGGCCGCGGTGGAGACTCCTTTAAAGGCCGCTGTGCGTACTCGCACGGGATCCTTCGCTTCGCTCAGGATGACAGACGACGAGGTTGGAACTTGATCAGGGGTTCCTAACGCATGTTGTCTAAGATCGAGCCGACTATGCCTCCGACCACGCCGCCTTCGACTGCCTGCTTCGAAGGTTCGTGCGGCATATATCGGGCAAGAGCATGCGCGAGCTTCGAGATCGGCAGGGTCTGAAGCCAGACTCGTCCGGGGCCGGTCAGCGCTGCCAGAAAGATTCCGTCGCCGCCGAAGATCATGTTCCTGATGCCGGGGACGGTCGTGATCTGAAACGAAACACTGGCCTGGAACGCGCCAACATGGCCAGGATGCACGCGCGAGGTTTCGCCGGGTTGAAGGTCGCGGGTGACAAGTTCGCCGGAAGTTCGAGCCAGGCTGTGCCTTGCCCGCCGAGACGCTGCAGAAGGAAGCCGTCGCCGCCGAAGATGCCGGCGCCGAGAGACTGTTGGAATCCTACGCTGATCTGAATCTGCGAGGTGGCGCACAGGAATCCGTGACGATGAATCATGTACTCATGTCCAGGCGCGACTTCGACGGGCACGATGTGTCCAGGCAATTTCGTGGCAAAAGCAAGTTCGCCGGGCATGCCGAAGGCACGGTATTCGGTCATAAAGAGTGAGCCGCCGCCAGCCACGCGTTTCAGCACGCCAAACAAGCCGCCACCGCCGGCAAACTGCGTGTGCGTGGTCATCTGGATGGAACTGCCCATCCACGACAACTCTCCGGCTTCGGAGATAATGGCGTCATTCGGTTCCAGTATGAACTCCAGGACCGGCATAGTCGTGCCCGTGATTCGGCTCTGCATGTTTATCTCCGGTGATTGATCTGCACGCGTGCGCGTCGCAAGGGGGATCGGCGCGGAAGAGAGAGTATAGCGCGAGCGTGAGTCGCAGAGGAGGGGCCAACGGTCACGCGGAGCCTGTTATAAACGTCCTATGAAGTCGGCCCAGTACATTCGGCTCGCGTGTGTTCTCGGCTTCTTGCTTTTGCAAGCGGCTCTGGCAGGCACGAAAGCTCTCGCAGAGTCGGGGGGAACGCCGATCGACACGGAAGCATGGCTGCGTTACGCCCCGCTGGAGGCAGACAGCGCAAGAAAGTATGCACAATTGCCGTCGCGCGTGGAAGTGTTGCACGAGTCACTCGTCCTCGATACCGCTCAAAAAGAATTGATTCAGGGCATGAGCCGGATGCTTGGGCACAATATCCAAGCGGGATCGGAGGGGAAAGATGTCTTTCTTCTTGGGACGCTCGCGGAAATTCACAAACTCGTTCCTGAACTAAAGCTGCCGAGGCTTGGTGCGGACGGTTACTGGCTGAAAGCCGCGAAGGTTCGCGGCTATGACTCTTTTGTGATCGCGGGCGGAAATGATCGCGGAGTGCTTTACGGGGTGTTCGCGCTGCTGAGCAATATTGCCCGCGAGCAAGACATTTCGAAGATCGACGAAGTTGACGAGCCCTATACTCCGCTGCGCTGGGTGAACCAGTGGGACAATCTCGACGGCAACATCGAGCGCGGTTATGGCGGGCCGTCCATATTTTTTGCCGATGGAAAAGTCCGCGACGATCTGACCCGCGCCGGACAATACGGGCGTTTGCTGGCTTCGGTGGGCATCAATGGCTGCACGATCAACAATGTGAACGCTGATCCTCGCGTCTTCCGCGATGATTTCATTCCGCAGATCAAGCGCATTGCAGACGCGTTTCGTCCCTGGGGGGTGCGGATTTCACTGTCCGCCGATTTGAGTGCTCCCAAGGCTCTCGGCGATCTCGACAGCTTTGATCCGCTCGATCCGCGAGTCGCCGCGTGGTGGAAAAAGAAAGTGGACGAAATCTACCGCGAGATTCCGGATTTCGGCGGGTTCACCATCAAAGCGGACTCGGAAGGACAGCCCGGGCCTTCCACTTATGGGCGCACGCAGGCCGACGCGGCAAATGTGATTGCGCGGGCGCTCCAGCCGCATGGAGGCGTGGTCTTTTATCGAGCCTTCGTTTACAACCACCATCTCGACTGGCGAAATTTGAAAAATGATCGCGCCAGAGCGGCGTACGACAATTTTCATCCACTCGATGGCCAGTTCGACGACAACGTAATTATCCAGATCAAGAATGGGCCCATCGATTTCCAGGTGCGCGAGCCAGTTTCTCCATTATTTGCAGGGCTGCACAAAACCAATGAAGCGATCGAGTTGCAGATCACGCAGGAATATACAGGACAGCAGCGGCAACTGTGTTTTCTGGTGCCGATGTGGAAAGAAGCGCTCGATTTCGATATGCGCATTGACGACCAACACACGCCAGTGAAGGCCCTCGTAGCCGGACGAGTATTTCATCGTCCGACGGGCGGCTTTGCCGGTGTGGCCAACGTCGGCATGGATGCGAATTGGATGGGAAGTCCGCTCGCCCTGGCTAATCTCTATGGATTCGCGCGGCTGGCGTGGGATCCCGATCTGAGCGCACAGGCGATTATTGAAGAGTGGACGCGGTTGACCTTCGGCAATGATCCGCTGGTAGTGCGAACCATCGATTCCATGCAGCTGAGGTCCTGGCACATTTACGAGAGCTACACCGGGCCGCTGGGAGCGGGAACGATGACGAATATCACCGGTAATCATTACGATCCGGCGCCGGAATCTTCAGAAAGAAATGGCTGGGGACAGTGGCATCGCGCTGACCACGATGGCATTGGCATGGATCGGACAGTCGCGACGGGAACGGGATTCATCGGGCAATACCCGCCGGCCGTTCAAAAAATATATGAGCCGCTCGCTTCCTGTCCCGACGAACTGCTGCTGTTCTTTCACCACGTGCCCTATACGCACGTGCTGCACTCGGGGAAGACGCTGATTCAGCACATCTATGACTCGCACTATGAAGGAGCGGAGCAGGCCGGCGAATTCATCGAGCAATGGAAGACTTTGCGAGGGCATGTCGAGGAAGCCCGCTATTCCGACATTCTGGCGCGCTTCGAATATCAGGCGGGAGAGGCGATCGTGTGGCGCGATACGATCTGCAACTGGATTTACCAGCTCTCGGGCATACCTGATCAAAAAGGTCGGTTAGGAAAAGAAAGCCGGCAGCCCTGATGCCGAACAGCAGGATCGCGCGTCATTTCGTCCTCGACTCTGACTTTTTTTGTAAAGCCCTCTTGCGTCCGGCTGCGTAAGCGTTTACAGTCGGCCTGCAGAGGCGCCGCAAGCCGCTGAAGAGTGCGACCATCCCCAGTTGCGTTCGACGGCACAGAATTTTGCGGAGGCACGAGTCAGAAATGGCCAAAGAGCCAACGACGCTCCTCCACATTGCCAAGGCATTGGGCACGTCGATTGGAACCGTGCATCGCGCGTTGCACGACAATCCCGGAGTAAGCGCTGAGACGAAGGCGAAGGTCCTCGAGACAGCCAAAAACCTCGGCTATCGTCCCAACCTCGCCGCGCGTTTCCTGTCTTCCAAACGAACCCTGCGCATCTCCGCTAACACCCTGCAGGGTACGACCTCCTTCTGGGACGAAGTTCGCGCCGGTATCCGCGAAGCCGCCGCTTCCTACCCGCTCGAAAATGTCGAACTGGAATTCAGAACCTATCCGCACATCGGGGAAGGCGAGACAGAGGCATTTCAAGCCGCGTTGCGGTCGAAGGCCAACGGGATTGTGGTCTTCCCGAGTTCTGCGCAGGCTTTGCGGCCGTGCATGCGGCGGGCTGCACGGGCGGGAATCCCGGTCGTTTGTGTGGCAACGGATGCTCCGGAAAGCGGCCGGCGGGGAATTGTCGCCATCGACACACTGGTGAGCGGATCGATTGCCGCCGACCTCATGGGACGGTTCCTTGGCGCGCGCGGTGGAGCTGTTGCCATTACCGTGTCAGACATGGGGATCAGCGAGCATGCGGAAAAGTACGGCGCCTTTGAATCCACGGTGCGATCGCTTTATCCCAAGCTGCGCGTATTGAAGCCGATCGAAGATCATGGCACGGATGACGAAGCATTTCGAAGTTTTCGGAATCTGCTTGAGGAATGCCCCGACCTGGTCGGAGTCTACGTCACAACCGAAGCGTCGATTCCGGTATTGCAGGCAGCGCGCGAGGCGGGCGTGCTTGCCGGCCTGACCGTGATCACCACCGACTTATTCCCTGATCTGGTTCCAGAAATTCGATCGGGAGCCGTGGCGGCGACGATTTATCAGCGTCCGCGCGCGCAGGGCGAGATGGCGTTTCGCATGTTGCACAAATTCATGGTCGAAGAGGCCAAGGGAACCGACGCCGTGGCATTGGCGCCACATCTGGTCATGAGAGGAAATCTGGATTTCTTCTTGCAGCGGCAATCGCAGGAACTGGCGAAAGAAAAATCGGATGCGCTGCATCATGCAGCGCCGGAACCAGCCGTGGATTTCGCTTGAACGTCCGCTGCTTCTGAAGTGACGACCTTTCAAAGCAGTCCAGAATCATGTCGCGAATTTGCGCGGCATAGCGCTAGCGCGAGGAGGACATATCGTCTATCTGGGAATTGATGTCGGGACCGGCGGCACGCGGGCGCTGGTCATGGATGAAAAAGGTGCAGTGATCGCGTCGGCATCGGCCGAGCATGTGAATTTCGCCAGCCCGAAGCCGGGGTGGGCCGAGCAGGATCCGCGCGACTGGTGGCGTGCCTGCGGCGAAGCTGTGCACAAAGCGCTGCAATCATCTTCGATTCGCGCAGAAGATATCGCATGCGTCGGATTCTCTGGCCAGATGCACGGCGCGGTATTGCTCGATTCTTCCGATGACGTCGTGCGGCCGGCGATCATCTGGTGCGATCAGCGCACCGAGGCACAATCGAACGAGCTGATCGAGATGTTTGGCCGCGACACGATTATTCGGCTGACCTGCAATCCGCCGCTGACCAACTTCACGCTGACAAAATTATTGTGGGTGCGCGAGAACGAGCCCGCGAACTGGCGGCGCGTGGCTCACGTGATGCTGCCGAAAGATTATGTCCGCTTCCGGCTCACCGGCGAACGGGCGATCGATATGGCCGATGCTTCGGGCACGCTGATGCTCGACGTTGCCAATCGGCGGTGGTCGAAGGAAGTTCTCGCCAAGACAGACATTGCCGAGAAAATGCTGCCTGCGCTGTACGAGTCGCCGCAGGTTTGTGGGCGCGTGTCGACTGATGGTGCAGCTGCGACCGGTTTGAAAGTCGGAACTCCGGTCGTCGCCGGTGCGGGAGATCAGGCTGCGGGCGCGGTTGGCATGGGAATCGCTCGCGCCGGAGCGGTCAGCGCGACGATTGGAACTTCGGGCGTGGTATTCGCAGCGACGGATCGTCCGGCACTCGATCCGCAAGGGCGTCTGCACACGTTCTGCCACGCGATTCCCGGACGGTGGCACGTGATGGGCGTGACGCAGGCCGCGGGATTGTCGCTGCGCTGGTTCCGCGATCAGTTCGGAGTGCGGGCAGGGAACGGAGCCAGCGAAAGGATCGGCGTTCGGGCGCATCTGGAATCTCGATCACGGCAAAGTCCACAAGCGGTGTCACAAACGAAAGATCCGTATGACATTCTTGCCGACGAGGCCGCTGGAGTTCCGGCGGCTTCCGAAGGCGCGTTCTGGGTTCCGTATCTGATGGGCGAGCGCACGCCGCATCTCGATCCCAATGCGCGAGCGGCGCTGATTGGATTGACGGCTTCGCATACACGCGCGCACGTGATTCGCGCGGTGATGGAAGGCGTGGCGTTCAGCTTGAAAGATACATTCACGATTTTCGACGAAATGAAAATTCCGGTGACATCGATTCGTCTGGGCGGCGGTGGCGCGCGTTCGCCGCTATGGAGGCAGATTCAGGCCGATGTCTACGGACATGAAGTCGAGATCGTCGCCGCCGAAGAAGGCGCGGCCTATGGGGCGGCGATTCTGGCGGGAGTGGGCGCGGGCGGATGGCAGTCCGTCGACGAAGCCTGCGACCGCGTAGTAAGAGTCGCAAAGCGAATCGAGCCGAATGCGGCGGCGTCGAAGGCGATGCAAGCCGCGTATCAGACCTATCGGAAGATCTACCCCGCACTAAGAGAGATTCGGTAGGGCGAGCTCATCGCGGTCGGGTACCTTAGACGAGATGAGCGAAATCGCCATTTGTCGACAACCGGGCACAATGCACACCGTCAACATTCGTGGGAACGCTAACGACCAGGACACTCCGAGGGCTCTTCTGCCCACCAACCGTTGGATTTCATGTACTGGACGTACCTACGCCACGCCGCTGGCGCAAGCTGGCACAAATGTGTGCATGGCGTCATAGCAGTGGCACAGCGAAGATTGACGTCGAATGCGGCGCTCCTGCTTTCAGGGGCCACGCTCGGCGACAAATCTATCGTTAGAGCCTCTCCGCTTCCCGGCGTATCAACGTTTGGTTTTCCCACAAAGATGCCGTCACTCCCGGGATCAATCTTGTGCCCGACTGCCCCCAAGTACTCTCGTTCTCGTTTCACGCGCTGATCGAATTGATCACGGCTGGATGAAATATTGACTATTAACCATGCACACATGTTGCCAGCAAACAGCCCGTCGTTGTACAGCCATCCGCGCCCTCGCCCTATCCACGTTTGGACATGGAGGTCACTGGGATTACCT
>JASHQK010000378.1 GCA_030039195.1 Candidatus Sulfotelmatobacter sp. | reverse complement strand
CCAAAACAGTTCGAAGTCTGTTGCCACAATTCCGCTTTCCGGCTTCGGTGCATCGAAGTCCCATGCCAGTGGCTCAAAGTGTTCCGCATAACCCTCATCGAAAGCCGTTGGGTAGTCGGTTACGGTCATGCTCTGATGCATCTTGCGTGACTGTCCGTCCTGCAAGCCTCCGGTCAGCGTCTTCAGAATAAGATGTCCCAGTTCGTGAGAGAAGATTCCATCGTTGAGACCATCCCTGACGACCAAATCCACGTACCCGGCGAGCACCAGTCGGCGGTTCCCGGCGCTGTCTTGGAGCCAAAATCCGAACCGCGCAAAGCCGCCTTCTTCGGTGGACATCAGGAGGTACATGGGAGACGTGAGCCATTCTTCGTTCTCGGCAATGTGCGCTTCCCTTTGTTTAGCGAGGATGAAGTTACGGGCATAGCGGTCGAGCCGAAGCGCCTGTTGCGCAAAGGTGGTGTCCAGTGTGTGCCGTATCGAATCGACGAGCTTGCTTTGCGGAGCCGCCTGAAATACCGGATACGAATGACCGTCCGGAGCGGAGGCAGCGACTACATTGTGGTTTGAGTCGAGGACTGGGACGACGATCTCGCAGGGCACTATCGACTGTGCGGACGCAATGGCGCTGGCAAACAGGAGCACTGAAGTCGCGATTCGGGTTTTCATGCCCCCGATTTTAGTTTCGGATGAATTCCTCAGATTGTGATTCGCGTCACAGCCTGAGGCGTGGAAAAGCCGCTATCGTCGTGCAACTTTTTGTGCCCTCCTTCCCCCAGAAAGGAAGTTGAAGTTAATGTTGCGTGACGAGCTTCGAGGGAAGATAGTCGCGAAACTCATGAATGCGCGGTGCGAAATCGAAGACGCCCTGAACCTCTCAGCCCCAGCGGCACGGTACGATCCTGTGGTGATGCCTAACTCCACCCGCAACAAGCTGGCTGCCATCGTTGAGGAACTCAATGGCGTGCTGAGCCGGATCGATGGTTCGCAGTGACGAGGCAGGGGACGGATCTCTGCGTTGAGTCCATGCCCCAGTGAGCTTGGTTCCCGTGGGGAAGCCGACCTTCTCAGATCAGCAGCAGGACTTGCCGAGCGAGGACTTCAGGGCGGATTATCAACAATCGCGATGGCGCTGGACACAGTTCAAAGGACAACATAGCGCACATTCATGCCACCCTGAGCACGCCTTCGGTATTGAAAACAGTTTCTACGTTGATGCGGAGGGATTCCACAGCCCTGCCTGCCTGCGCCAATCGAGTCATCGACTCGATAATGAGGCTCAACTCGGTTGCCGGAATTTCGCGCACCTTGGCGATGAGTTCCAGATTGTACTTGACCGCTTTCGCTCCGTCCCCGTCTGACTGCGTCTTCTTGCTCCGCAGCGTCCCGCCCACCATCCGGAAAAGGTTGGTCAGGGAATGGCTCCCGCAGATCGCACACTCATCATGTGGGCTGTTGGTGATGGTTTCGCAATCAACGCAAAACACGGCGTTGAGGAGGGGAACTGCGCCCAAGCCTTTGTCCGTATCGGCGGCTGTGTTCATGTCCAAACCCCCTAATCAAGAGATGCTCACAGGGCACCCTCGGTTTTTCGCTTTTCATTTCGGATTCTGGCATCCCTCAAGAAGCCGATTCTACGGCGCTTTGGCTGCCCGGACGGGGTTCGGGTCGGTTCCAACGTTTCAGAGGCGCGGGAAGCCTTTGTGACCAGCCTAATGGGGTATCGGTGCGATGGCAGGCAACTGTCGATGCAGCTATTGGGTTCGCTCTAGCAGCGCCACGCCAACACGCCACTTCTCCCGCATGCGTGCGGCACTTTGCGGTGCAACCCGCTGCATCAGTTTCAATATCCACAAGCCTCTCATCGTACGATTTAAACGGATGCCGTGGTCGATCATCGGATGGAATTCAGCTTCACGCCAGCCATGCGGTTCGAAGAATTTCGTCCCCTCTGGCGGCGCAAATTGATAGTGCGTCTGCGCCCGCTTCAGCTTCCGTCCCCACCAGCGATTGACCCGTTGTTTCACGGCGGGCGTCGCTAAATCCGTCGCCCAGCGGCGAAACGAACGCTGGGCGTGCAGGTCGTCAGCGAGTTCGCCCACAACTGCCTGCGGCAGATACATCAGCAGACCCTCGCTCAGGATCAACGCCTCCCGCGATTCGCCCGCGAGGCGAGCAAACAACTCGCGGCGCTTTCCGGCGTCGGTCAAGTCCAGAGCGACCCGCTCCAAGCGGCAGGCAGGTGTTTCAGCCGCCAGCGCCTCATTCTTCTCGTGCACCAAATCAGGCAAGTCGATCTCGATCCAGCGAAGCGATGCCGGAAGTGGCAGACGATACGGTCGCGCATCAAGCCCCGCAGCGAGATTGATTACGCTATCAACACCACTTGCGACTTGCCGCCGCACGATATCGTCGATCAGCACAGTTCGCACAATAGTTGACCACGCGATACTTCGGCTGTAGAAGAGACTCCGGGCAATCTGCTCGCCTCGTGCTTCGCTCAGCTTGACCGCGAACTCATCCTTGAAGAGGGCGTCTGGACGCTGCGACTCCATTGCACGGTGATGCGCCACAAGAAGCGCGGTGTCAGATACAGAGCGCAGAGCTTGCGACTTTACCCGCATGGACGCACATTATAAAACCGAGGGCTGCGGCGCACCCAGCCAAGCTTCGTGGTCGCAAGCGCGTGCTGCTGATCGCCCTCCGCGGCGTTCTTCTGCGTCACCTCGTCATGCCTGGAGGTGTAGCAGGGACACCCGAGATCATGCAGTGGATCGCCCGCGAACTGGGTCCGGAAACCTATGTCAACGTGATGGCTCAATACCATCCTGCTTGCCGTGTCGGTGAAACTGAATATCCAGAAATCAACCGCTGCATCACGGGCAGGGAGTTC
>JASHQK010000377.1 GCA_030039195.1 Candidatus Sulfotelmatobacter sp. | reverse complement strand
CGGGGCACGAAGAAATGCGAGCATGGAAAACGCTGGTTTCCTCGTGCCCCTTCGTGCCCTTTGTGGTTAATTAGGACACTACCCGCACGTGACCGACAACCGACGACCAACGACGATTTACAATAATCCGACGCCCTTCGACGTCAAATGTCCAACGACTCAGGACTCGCGACTCACGACTAACTCATGATGAAAGTCCGCAAAGCCGTTTTTCCCGCTGCCGGTCTCGGCACGCGCTTTCTGCCCGCTACCAAAGCTCAACCCAAAGAAATGCTGCCCCTCGTCGACAAGCCGATTATTCAATACGGCATCGAAGAGGCCATGGCTTCCGGTTGCAACCAGATCATTATCATCACCGGACGCGGCAAGCAGGCCATCGAAGATCACTTCGACGTCAGCTACGAGCTCGAGAAAATGCTCGAAGAACGGAAGAAAACCGATCTGTTGAAGATCGTCCGCTCGATCTCCGACATGATCCATGTGGCCTACGTCCGCCAGAAAGAGGCACTCGGCCTCGGCCATGCCGTGCTCATGGCGCGTGAACTCGTCGGCCAGGAACCGTTCGCCGTGCTGCTCGCAGACGACGTGATCGACAATCCCGTGCCCGCTCTCAAGCAGATGGCCGACGTCTTCCACGAAAAGCAATGTTCGGTGATCGCCGCCCAGGTGGTCGAGGGCAGAATGATTTCTTCCTACGGCGTTTTCGATGCCCAGCCCGCCGATGGTTTCAACGGACGCCTCTTCGAAATCCGCAACATGGTCGAAAAACCGAAATACGAAGAAGCTCCCTCAAACCTGGCCGTAATCGGCCGCTACATCCTGACTCCCGGCATCTTCGAATGCCTTGCCCAGACGTCAACCGGCGCCGGAGGCGAACTCCAGCTCACCGACGGCATGCGCATGCTGCTTAAGAAGGAAAAGATGTACGCCTACGTCTACGAAGGCCGCCGCTACGATACCGGCGACAAACTCGGCTTCCTCAAGGCCACCGTCGAATTCGCCCTCAAACGCAACGACCTCGGCGCCCCGTTTCGCGAATATTTAAAAGGATTGAAGCTGTAAGCGTCTCGGCACCGCAACCCATGTCATCCTGAGCGAGGATTGTGCTTCGCGAATGCGAAGCACAACCGCAGTCGAAGGACCTCTTTCACTCCGATCTATTCGCGGATCTGCCGAGGGATTTCTACCACGCGCTTCGAACTGCGGGTGGAGGCTTTGACTTTCTATCCTTTACTCTCTTTAAGTTTCTTCGACTTCTCCTCGACTCCCCGCGCCAACTTCTCTTTATGCGCATGCAGTCTTTTCGCGATGGACTCATCCGCGAGCCCAATCATCTGCGCCGCCAGAATCCCCGCATTTGTCGCGCCCGGCTTGCCGATCGCGACCGTCGCCACCGGAATCCCCGCCGGCATCTGCACGGTTGAGAGCAGCGAATCCATTCCGTTCAGCGAAGTCGACGGAATGGGCACGCCGATGACGGGCAGCGTCGTATGCGCGGCAATCACTCCCGCCAGATGCGCCGCTCCGCCCGCTCCCGCAATAATTACGCGAATGCCGTTTTCCGCCGCTTTCCGCGCAAATTCCGCCGTGCGATCCGGCGACCGATGCGCCGACGTCACATCGATCTCATACGCGATCCCGAACTCGTCGAGCGCTTTGCCCGCCTCGCGCATGATCTCCAGATCCGAATCACTGCCCATCACAATCGAAACCAGTGTCTTGCTCATCATTCCCTCTTATCTGCTTATGTAGGGACAGCCGCCTCGGCTGTCCGGCGGAGCGAAGCTCCGCAATTTTTGCCTTCCTCAGGGCTCACGACTCGGGACTAACTACTTCTTCACCGCCCTCGCCGCAATATCCTTCCGATAATGCGCGCCTTCAAACGAAATCTTCCCGCACGCCTCATACGCGCGCGCCATCGCTGTTTCCAAAGACGCAGCCCGCGCCGTCACTCCCAGCACGCGTCCGCCAGCCGTGTAATACACGCCATCACGCTTCGACGTTCCCGCATGAAAGACTTTCACGCCCTCGACCGCACCCGCATCTTCGAGCCCATCAATCCGTTTCCCCACCGCATACGTTCCCGGATACCCTCCCGACGCCATCACCACGCACACCGCCGCGTCCGGCGCCCACTTAAAATCTCCCTCGCTGACCCGTCCCTCAATCGACGCCTCCAGCGCATCCAGCAGATCGCTCTCGAGGCGCATCAGGATCGGCTGCGTCTCCGGATCGCCAAATCTGCAGTTGAACTCCAGCACCATCGGCCCGCGCGCCGTCATCATCAGCCCGCAATAGAGCACGCCCTTGAATTCCGCGCCCTCCGCCTTCATCCCCGCGACCACCGGCTGTGCAACGTGATGCACCAGCCAATCGCGCATCTGCTCCTCAATAATGTCGCGCGTCGAGTACGCTCCCATGCCGCCGGTGTTCGGACCCGTGTCGCCGTCGTCCACGCGCTTATGATCCTGCGCCGCCACCAGCGGAACCACACGCTCGCCGTCGCTGAACACGAGAAACGAAAGCTCGTCACCTTTCAAACATTCTTCGAGCACCACGCGCGCCCCGGCTTCGCCCAGCATTTTCCCGCTCAGCATCTCCGCCGCGACTCCGGCCGCTTCTTCTTTACTCTTCGCAATGACCACTCCCTTGCCCGCAGCCAGCCCATCGGCCTTCACGACAACCGGAGTATGAAAATGTCCCAGCGCGTCGCGCACCTGCTCGAT
>JASHQK010000376.1 GCA_030039195.1 Candidatus Sulfotelmatobacter sp. | reverse complement strand
GGCATTGACGATCTTGAACACAGCTTCTTCGTCGATACCGAATTCGAGCCGGGCAAGCAGCCCGATCAGTGCCCGCAGAAGTCGGAGGATCCCGAACTGCTGGCCAAACTCGACCCCAATTCCGGCCCCCTGCACGACACGATCGTCTACCTCGTGCAACATCATGTTGCCATCACTTCGACGCTGCCGGTTTTCGAGATGGGAAGTTTCACCGGCCGGCCGACCCTCCAGAAGCGCCTGCTCGACGCCTTGTCGCCCGACGCGCGCACCGCTCTTCTCGCCAATCGCGTCCGCTCCAGCGACGCCACATCTTTGCGTCAGCGTTATGGAACCGACGTTTCTCCCTGGCCGTCCGCCTTCAAGAAAGAAGAAGAATTTGAATACGCGTTTGCGAAAGCCGGCGGATTGCTGCTCGCCGGTCTCGATCCGACCGGTATGGGCGGCGTGATCGCGGGATTCGGCGATCAGCGCGAAGTCGAATTGCTGGTCGAGTCAGGATTCACTCCGCTTGAAGCGATTCACATCGCGACCTACAACGGGGCCCAGTATCTGGGAGACCTCGATCGCGTCGGAACCATTGCTCCCGGCAAACAGGCCGATTTGGTCGTGATCAAGGGGGATCCGTCCGAGAAGATCGAAGACATCGAGAATGTCGAGACCGTCTTCAAAGACGGCGTCGGCTACGATTCCGCCAAGCTGATCGAATCGGTTCGCGGAGTCGTGGGCAGCCGATAGCGAATCGATCTGAGCGCAGTTCCCGCGGAAGAATCTTATGGCCAGTCCATTCAGCAGCATCGATCACGTGCAACTGGCCATGCCCGCTGAAGGAGAAAGTCGCGCCCGCGGGTTCTACGTCGAATTGCTGGGAATGAGCGAGATCGCAAAACCTCCTGAACTGGCGAAGCGCGGCGGATGCTGGTTCTCAAGCGGCGGTGTGCAGATTCACTTGGGAGTCGAGCCCGATTTTCGGCCCGCCCGGAAAGCCCATCCCGCATTACGATGCCGCGATTACGATAGCCTCATCGCTCGGCTGCGTGCTGCGAATATTGAAGTGATTGATGACGACAACATCCCCGGCGTGCGCCGCTGCCATATTTCCGATCCTTTTGGGAATCGCATCGAGTTGATCGATGGGTGAGCGGTTCGATACATCCGATACAATCCAATTCGCATGCTCGTTCTCGCCTCCGCTTCGCCGCGCCGCCAGGAGCTTCTGCGCAATGCGGGCATTTCGTTCACTGTTCAACCCGCCGATATAGACGAAACCCCGCTCGTCGGTGAGCGGCCGCGTGATTGCGCCGAGCGGCTGGCGCGCGAAAAAGCCCTCATGGTCTGGAGAACGCGTCCGCACGACATCGTGCTCGCGGCCGACACGATCGTCGTCATCGATGGCTCCATCCTCAACAAGCCTGCCGACGCCGAAGACGCCGCCCGCATGCTCCGTTTGCTTTCCGGGCGCACTCACGAAGTCATCACCGGCGTCTGCCTGGTAAAACCCGTTGCCAGCGCGCAGTTGCCAGTACCCGGTTCTCGGAATGAGAGTCCGCAGGTTAGGCTCGCATCTGAATCAACCCTCGTGACGATGTGCGACGTTTCGGAGGACGAGATTCAGGAATACATCGCGACCGGCGAGCCCATGGACAAGGCCGGCGCCTACGCCATCCAGGGGCGCGCTTCGCGCTGGATTCCGCGCATTGAAGGCGACTACGCGAATGTCGTCGGATTGCCGGTTGCGTTGGTGTACCGAATGCTCAGTCGAGCAGAGCCTAAGGTACAGATTTCAGCCCGTCAGGAAAGTAACAGTTGAACGGGATTTGCGGAATGGAAGGAACTACGATTTCTTTTCCGACTTGTCGTCCTTCTTCTCGTCGCCGTCCTTCAGCGCAGACTTGAAGTTCCGGATTCCTTCCGCCAGGCCTTTTCCCATCGAGGCAAACCGGGCAGGTGCGAACAGGAGCAGAGCGATCGCGATCACCAGCAACCAATGAAACGGTGAAAATTCCCCCATACGCTCCTCCCGGGACCTGCTTGCGAACTATCTGCGAAAATTCTAGGCTTCTCACCCGTAGCGAGTCAAAACGGCCGATAGACCCGAGACCATTTTGTCGGTGTCCGCGTGACCGGACGATCAGACTCCAGCGTAGCGGGTAGTGTACTAGGTTCACTAAATCACGAATGGCACGCAGAAACACTAGGCACGGAAAACGCTGTTTTTCCTTCGCGCCCCTTCGTGTCCTTTGTGGTTAATTAGGACTCTGCCGCGCTCCGCGGTTCTCGTCCTCTTGAGGTGTACAATGCTTCGCGTTTGTTGAATCCAGAATTCTGGGGTCTCACAATTCCTCCCGGGGATCGATCATGAAGAAGCTCTTGCTCCTCTGTGCGACGACTTTTTCTTTCGCACTCTGTTCTGCTTTGTTTGCCCAGCAGTCTGACAATCCGAAACCTCCCGCAAGAAAACAAGCAGCCACCGAATCTTCCGACAAGCCGCCCGAGAGTGCCGCGAAACCAGAGGCTGCGCCTGAGTCGAGGCCGCCGGCCCACGAAGGCCCGGGCGACCACGAGGGCAAGGAAGAGCATTACGACATGACCGAGATGCCTCCGGTCATAACTCATCATCAGATCACGGTAGACGGAAAACTGCTCAAATACTCGGCCACTGCGGGAAGACTCCCGATTAAGCGCGATGACGGCAAGATCGAAGCAGAAATGTTCTACGTCGCCTACACGCTCGATGGCCAGGATCCGGCGAAGCGTCCATTGACGTTCGCATTCAATGGGGGCCCGGGTTCGGCGTCCATCTGGCTGCACATGGGAGCGCTCGGACCGCGCCGGGTCGTTCTCGAGCCTGACGGTTTCATGCCCCCTGCTCCCTATCGCATCCAGGACAATCCCTACACGCTGCTCGATAAGAGCGATCTCGTGCTCATCGACGCGATCAATACCGGATTCAGCCGAGCCGCCGATCCCGAGATGCTGAAGAAATTCTGGGGTCTCCAAGGCGACCTCGAATCATTCGGTGAATTCATACGGCTCTACATCAGCCGCAATGAACGCTGGTCGTCGCCGCTTTATCTGTTTGGGGAAAGCTATGGCACCACGCGCTCGGCCGGGGTTGCCGGGTATCTCGCCGATCGCGGCATCTCCTTCAATGGCATCACGCTGCTTTCGACCGTGCTCAATTTCGAGACGCTCGAAGACAATTTCACCAACGATCAGCCCTACATTTTTCTGATCCCGTCTTACACGATGATCGCCGGCTACCACCACAAATTGCCGCCCGATCTAGCGCAAGACATGACTCGCGCACGCGAGCAGGCCGAGCAATGGGCTTCCACCGATTACGAACGCGCTCTCGACAAGGGCGATGCGCTCACGCCGCAAGAGCGCCAGAACGTGATTGATCAACTCGCCCGCTTCACCGGATTGAGCAAAGAAGTCATCGATGAAGCGAATCTCAGAATCAACGTGCAGAAGTTCACGCATTATTTGCTGATCGATCAGAAATTGCGCATCGGTCGTCTCGACGCACGCTACACCGGTCCCGATCCCAACGGGCTGCTCGACACGCCGTTTTACGATCCGACGGGATCTCAGACCGGACCTCCGTTCACATCAGTGTTCAACAACTACCTGCGCACAGAGTTGAACTACAAGGTCGACATGCCTTACAACGTGCGTGCACCGCGCGGCGGACCGAACGACACGTGGGATTGGGGATCAGCCGGCCGCGGATTCCCCGATACGGCCTCGGCTCTGCGTCAGGCTATGGTAAAGGACCCATATTTGAAGGTTCTCGTGATGGAGGGCTACTACGATCTCGCCACACCGTACTACGCGGCGAACTACACCTTCGATCACCTCAACGTGCCCCAAAAGTATCGCGAAAATATTTCGTATGCGACGTACGAATCCGGACACATGGTTTATCTGCCCATGGACGGCTTGAAGAAATTGAAAGCCGACCAAGCCGCTTTCGTCGACAAGACTTCGACGCAGTGATTCGGATTCGGGACTATCACTTGGCTGCCCACTTCTCCTGGTTTTTGGAGAAGTGGGGATTTTCCTGAGACTTCGGCACAGGGATTTCCCCATCCCAGATCGTCACCTTCGCGCCTGGCAGAGTCTTTTTCTACAGCCGCTGTGCGAGTGGATGAGCCCGTTTTGCCTTTGCCCAGCCAAGCGCGCTACGATCGAACCTTCGGGTTGTTGATGCTGAAGAGCCGTCCTAAACTCGTTACCCTCGCCCTCCTCTTGCTCGCCGCCTCGCTTTGCGCGGCCAGTTCCGCAGCCCAGACCACCGAACAGCAGCGTCAAACCAGCAAACCTTACATCGGTGACCTCTCGATTTTCGAGACACCCGGCCGAGACGAACGCCTGCAAATCAACCGCGTCATGGATATCCTGGGCGTAACTTCAGGCAAGTCGGTCGCCGATATCGGCGCCGGCTCCGGCTGGTTTTCGGTTCGCGCCGCCCGATGCGTCGGAACCGCAGGCAGCGTTTACGCGGTCGACATCAATCCCGAGGCCATCCAGTACATCGATCGACGCGTGCACAAAGAGCAACTCCCAAATGTCCAGACGATCCTCAGCAAACCGGACGATCCCCTGCTACCCGCCCATTCCGTCGATGCCGTCCTTCTGCTCAAGACCTACCACGAAGTTGCGCGTCCCATCACGCTGCTGCGGAATTTGCGTGCAGCTCTGCGTCCAGACGCAAAGGTAGGGGTCATCGATCGTAACGGCAACGGAGAAGACCACGGAGTCATGGAAGACGTGGTGGTTCGCGAGGCCAGGGAAGCGGGGTATCGCCTCATCGGCCGCTATGATTTCGTGAAGGCTGATAATGAGGATTACTTCCTGGTATTCACGGCAGCACCGTAACTTCTTCCACCACGGACCACGTCGTGCGTTTCAGATCGGTGAATAGCAAAAGGTCGGCATCGGATGCTGCACCCTCCGGACTCGCCCACGCCCGCTCCATCGCGTCCCAATCGTCGAAATACAGCTCCACGATCGCATCCCATCCCGGATGCTCGCGCTTGGCGTCATCGCAGGCGTAGTTCTGAACATACCTTTTGAGTCCCGGCAGTTTCTTGGCCAAAGGCCCGTGGACTTCTTTCAGATGCCGCCGAAATTGCTCCGGAGACAAGTCCTCACGTCGATAAATCACAACCATGAACTTGAGCATTTCATCACTGGCGCGCGCCCACTGCTCAAACCGATTCGATCATTCCGGCCAGCAGCAGCGTGCGTTTGGGCAACTCCGAAACCACAATGTGTTCGTGCACTGCATGCGCGCCTTCGCCATCGCCGCCCATGCCATCCAATGTGGGAACTCCGATGCCGGCGGTGAAATTTCCGTCCGATCCCCCGCCGACCGCAGCTTCTTCAAGCTTCCAGTCGATCTGCGCCGCGATCGCCCTGGCTTTCTCGTAGAGAGCGACGACTCCCTCTGTCCGTTCCATGGGCATGCGGTTGATTCCGCCTTCGAGCGTCAGCTTGCAAAGCTTGTCGACGGGCTTCAGCGAGCGAAGCTTCCGGTCGAGCGCCTTGGCCTGCTGTGCTTTCTTGATCCGGACATCAATTTCTACTACGGCCTCGGCTGCGACCACGTTGGTCCGCGTCCCGCCGCGAATCACGCCCGGATTCGCAGACACTCCCTGCCGAACATCATTCATCTTCCAGATCGCCGTGATCTGCCGTGCCATCTCCACGATCGCGCTGTGTGCTTTGCCGGGATCGAGTCCGGCGTGTGAAGCCACGCCTTTCACGCTCAGCCTGTATTCTCCAACCCCCTTGCGCGCCGTCTTCACTGCGCGGCGCTCCGCAGCCGGTTCCAGAACCAGCACGCCCGCTGATTTCTTCGCCAAGTCCATCGTTATCGCCCGCGAAGAGTAGCTGCCGACTTCTTCATCCGAAACCAGAAACACGGTCACTGGCCGTGGCAGTTCCCCATGCCACGCTCGCAGCGCCTCGATCGCAAACAGCATCATCGCGATTCCCGACTTCATGTCGAGCACTCCCGGCCCGTACAGCCGACCGTTCGTCGCACGGCAAAGCATAGTCGCGAGCGTGCCAATCGGATACACGGTATCGAAGTGTCCAATCAGCAGGACGGGCTTGACCGCATCGCGGCCGGGAAAATCAACCTGCAGATTGTTCCCGTACTTCTCGGCTGGATGAAAACGAACTGTTCCTCCAAGCGCCTCGAATTTCCGGGCGAGAAACTCACCCATCCGATCGCAGGCCGCCTTGTCATCGCTGGGCGACTCGATCTCGGCAAATTCCCGGATCGTCTCCACCATCGCGTTCTGCTTCGCCTCTAATTCGCGCAACCGGCCCTGCCAAGCGTTCTTACCAGGGCCCCATGTCGCGCCGCTTTTGCGAGATATGAGGACGGGTGGTTTCGTTTTTCCCATGTCACTCCTTGGATGCCCAAACCCTCCAGGCGCAAGCCGTACAGTATAATCTCCAAGCTGTTTTCCACGAACCGGAAGCAGAGCCGTAGCCGTCGAAATGAACATGACTGAGAGCCCCACTGCCGTGACGGAACCTTCGCCTGCCGGGAGCAAGGCCGTGCTCGACATTCACGAGATTCTGAAAATTCTGCCACACCGTTACCCGTTTCTGTTGATCGACCGCGTACTCGAACTGAAGCGCAAACAGAGCATCGTTGCCGTGAAAAACGTCACCATCAACGAGCCTTTCTTCGCGGGACATTTTCCTGGCCTGCCCATCATGCCCGGCGTGCTTATCGTCGAAGCGATCGCGCAGGCTGGAGGCGCGTTGTTACTCAATGAAGTCGAAGAGCGCGACGACAAAGTGATGGTCTTTACCGGCATCGAACGCGCCAAGTTCCGCCGGCCGGTGAGCCCGGGCGACCAGCTGCGGCTCGAAGTCGAAGTGAAAGGCTGGCGCGTCGTTCCGGGCATGACCGCGGCCAAGATGCAAGGCTACGCCTACGTGGGTGACAAGCGTGTCGCGGAAGCCATCGTTTCCTGCCAACTCATCGACAGCGCGCGCGGCCGCGGATCCGTCGACGAAGGTGAGAACAACGCAGAGTGACGGCCCTTACCATCACGGGTGCCCCACTTCTGGCCGATTTTGCCAGGAGTGGGATGGACCCGAGCCTGCGTCCCACCCCATGAACGTCCATCCCACCGCCATCATTGATGCCCACGCCGGAGTTCCCGCATCTTGCCAGATCGGCCCGTACTGTGTCATCGGCGCAGACGTCGAACTCGGCGAGAATTGCCTCTTGGTCTCGCACGTTGCGGTTCAAGGCCCCACGAAAATCGGATCGCACAATGTGTTCTTTCCCTTCGCTGCCATCGGCATGGCGCCGCAAGACGTCACTTACAAAGGCGAACCCACGCGGCTCGAAATCGGCGACCACAACGAGATCCGTGAGTATGTCACCATCAATCGCGGCACGGTGAAAGGCGGAGGCCTCACCAAACTCGGCAACCATCTGCTCATCATGGCTTACACACACGTCGGCCACGATTGCGTCATCGGAGATCACGCCATGCTGGTCAACGGTGCGACCATCGCCGGTCACGTTACGGTCGAAGAATGGGCGGTGGTGGGTGCGCTCTGCCCGGTGCATCAGTTCGTGCGCATCGGGGCTCACTCCTACATCGGCGGAGGCACGACCATCACGCAGGACGTTCTGCCCTTCTCGATGACTTCCGCCGCGCGCGACACGCACGCCTATGGCTTGAACAAAGTCGGCCTCGAGCGCCGCGGGTTCTCTAAAGAACGCATCGCCAAGCTCCACCACGCCTACAAGATTTTGCTGGCTTCGAAGATGAACACCACCCAGGCGCTGGCAAAACTGAAAGCGGAAACAGACCGCAGCGAGGATGTCGACGCCCTGATCCGGTTCATCGAATCTTCGGAGCGGGGAATCATCAAATGATGTCCAATTTCGGTCGCGAAAAAGGTCGCGGCTGACACTTGCCGTAAAAGTTTCCGAGGACAAAATGATATCGGGTGCCCCACTTCTCGCCGGTCTTGCGAGAAGTGGGATTCGACTGAAAAAGCGGCTGTCCTTGCCGCGTTCGCCCCTGCCCTCCGGTTACTTGCCAGCGGCCTCCTTCCGGAGTGCAATTTGAGACCAGGGGAAACGTATGACCCGACTTTTTGGCTTTATCGGACTGTTCGCAGCCCTGGCTGTGGGAATGTATATTTACGCAAAACAGGCTCAGAGCACGTCGGCGGCTGCCGGAGCCAACAATCCCAAAGCTGCCGTCAATCTCGTTGGCGTGCGCAACGATCTCATGAGCATTGCGCAGGCCGAGCGCAGCTACTTCGCGACCGAAGGCAAATATACCTCGCTTGACGAGCTGATTTCATCGCACGCGCTCACCGTCATTCACGAACGTCCTCCCTACACTTACGACGTCGAGACCAGCGGCAGCGGGTTTCGTGTCACTGCGACCCGTTCCGGCGATGACAACTCCGGCGCCCCCGCAGTGCTTTCCGTCGACGAGAACATGGAGTTTAGCCAGTCACAGTAGCCGATCCTTTCCTTTCAAATAACAGATGCTAGACTGGCTCGACGGCAGTCTCTTGCTGCACGCTCGTGTCTTCCGTTAACAACAAACTCGGCCTCATCGCCGGCAACGGCAAGTTTCCTTTTCTCGTGCTCGACGCAGCGCGCGCGCAAGGATACGAAGTGGTCGTCGCCGCAATCAAGGAAGAGACTTTCCCCGAAATCGAGTCCCGTGGCGCCGCCTCGGTTCACTGGCTCTCACTCGGAGAACTTTCCAAGCTGATCGAAACCTTCCAGCGCGAAGGCGTCCATCGCGCCGTCATGGCCGGACAAGTCAAACACAAACAGATTTTCTCCAGCATCCGTCCCGACTGGCGGCTCGCCAAGCTTCTTCTCTCTCTGACGACTCGCAACACAGACTCCCTGCTCGGAGCCATCGCCAAAGTTCTCGCCGAGGAAGGCATCACGCTCGAGAGTTCCACCTGGCTGCTCGAACCGCTTCTGCTCAAGCCTGGCGTGCTGACCCGCCGTCCGCCGAGCGAGCAGGAACGCAAGAACATCGATTACGGGCGCTCCGTCGCCCGCCAACTCGCGCAATTCGATATCGGACAAACGGTCGTCATCGCCGAGTCCGCCTGCGTCGCCGTCGAAGCCATGGAAGGCACAGACGCCACCATCGAGCGCGCAGGCGCGATCCTGCGCTCGCTTCACGGAGACGCTTCCACGCTCAGCCGCGCTCTCACCGTCGTCAAGATCGCGAAGCCCAATCAGGATATGCGTTTCGACGTTCCCGTCATCGGGGTGAAGACCGTTGAAGTCATGCATGCCGCGGGCGCAACCTGCCTCGCCGTTGATGCGGGCAAATGCCTGTTGCTCGACGGCGACGCAATTGCCCACGCTGCCGACGCCTCTTCCATCGCCATCATCGCGGAATAGGCCGCTCATCCGCTCATTCCACAAACATGCAGTCGCCGTAAGAATAAAACCGATATCGTTCCTTCACCGCATGCTCGTACGCGCGCAACACATTCTCTTTGCCGGCGAATGCGCAAACCAGCATGAGCAGCGTCGACTGCGGCAAATGGAAATTTGTCAGCAACGCTTGCACGATGCGAAATCGGTATCCGGGATAAATGAACAGATTGGCTTCGCCTGAGCCTGGTCGTATATCGCCTTCCGCCAGTTTCGCCGCGTATTCCAGCGTTCGCACCGTAGTGGTGCCGACAGCAACCACCCGCCGGGCGGCGTTGCGCGCGCGATTGATCTTTTCTGCTGCCTCTTCCGAAATCGAATAAGTTTCCGCGTGCAGCCGGTGTTCTTCCACATGCTCGCTGCGCACGGGCTGGAATGTTCCCAATCCAACATGCAGGGTAATCTCTGCCGTTTCGATTCCACGTTCGTCAATGCGAGCCAGAATCTCCCGAGTGAAATGCAGTCCCGCAGTCGGAGCCGCAACCGAGCCTCGTTCCCGCGCATAGACTGTCTGATAACGCTCGCGATCGCGTGTGGAATCATCTCGCGAAATATAAGGCGGAAGGGGCACGTGCCCGATGCTTTCCAGCGTACCGAAAAAATCTGCCACCGGGCCAAAACGAATCTTGCGCTCGCCAAAACTCCCGCGCCAATGTACCTCGGCTTGAAGTTCGTCCTGCTTGCCGAAAAATAGATGTTCGCCTACCCCGATCTTTCTGCCGGGACGAACCAGGCACTCCCACTCGTTCGGATCGTGGCTGACTTGCCTCGTCAGCAGCACTTCAATGCGGCCATGAAGAAAGTCCTTCGCCGCCGGATTTCGTGGACTGACCGGCTGGGCTCTGATTCCGCCGCGCCTGCCATAAAGCCGCGCCGGAAATACGCGGGTGTTGTTGAAAACCAGCAGATCGCTGGGTCGCAACGATTCGCAGAAATCGCGAAATTGCCGGTCTGCAATCCGCGCCTGACCAGGATCGCCCGATTGTGCGCCACACCTTTGCAGATGCAGCAGGCGCGAGGCCGCGCGATCGGCGAGCGGTTCCTGAGCGATCAGTTCTTCCGGCAGGTGGTAGTGAAAATCAGAGACCAGCACGCATTCTGATTATATGGACACAGTGGGAAATGGATAAATTCTCGCCGCCTGTCGAATTCACGATCCGAATAGAACAAGATCATCTACAGTGATCCCCTCAGGGCGTCAACCTAGTTGAAAATTGCATTGTCTCTAACCGCAAACTGC
>JASHQK010000375.1 GCA_030039195.1 Candidatus Sulfotelmatobacter sp. | reverse complement strand
GGGGAAGGGCGCCCCTTCCCCTGCACCCCATCCCCGAAAACGCAGATTTGCACACACCGGAAAAGACTGTGCTGTTGTGAAAATCCTATGTTGGGATCTCTGCGGTCTGACCAACTATAAGGCCTTACTGGACCTGCAGATGAAATAATTTGAATTTGTGGCCGAGCGCCGCCAGCGTGAGCATGATGCCCGCGAACGCGACCGCGGTCCAATCGTTCGCGCACAGCGCCCAGCCAGCCGAGACAGCAGCGAACGCTGCGAGGTACGAATGGCTGTACAGAAGCTGGCTGTCAGGAAAGTCGAAGAAGAAGAGTCTCCATCGCGTCCCAATCAGGAGCGCATTCAAATAAAACACCGCCGCACAAAGCGCGAACATCACGCCAGCGGCTAAAACAAGGTCCTCGCTGTTTTCCCTCACCGCCATAAGCTGGCGGAAATCGATACCGGCTAGGTGCAGCCCAACCAGCATTCCTGCGAACAGGCCCAACCGTCGAAAAACCACTTCGCCGAACAAGACGCCGGTCACGAGCAATGCTTCGCCACCGATCAGCCACAACATGGCCACGTTGTTTCCGGAATAGCGGAACGGAACGGCTGCCGTCATGAGCGCCGCACCAAGTACGCTCAGAACCACGAAAGCTTCCCGGCGACGTTTGGTGATCGGCAGTTGTCCAAGGCTGAATTCCACTGCGCCAATGATGAGCAAAGCGACGTATGCCAACTCCGGCTGCACAGACTGGAACTTCATCGTCCCGAGTAAGAGGAGGGTGTTCAGCAGCGCTGCCGCTGTGGATACGTGCTCGGCGCGGGGAGACTTCACTCTTCGAACGATGTAGGACCCTCGGAAAATGACCCAATAGAACAGCAGCAGCGCCGTACTCGCCTGATATTCAGAGAAAGCGTTGCCATGCGCACCTTCCGGTCCCAGCACGCGATACAACCAATAAAGATGATTCAGATAGCTCGACAGAATGCCGAAGACTTCCAGTTCGAACCATTCCATCTTGATGACGATGCTGACAAGACCAATGGCGAGAATTACGCCGGACGCAAGACTGTACACGGTGTCGTGACTTAGAGATACTGTCGTATAGGCGAGCAGGAAGGCTAGCCCAGTCACCAGTTGCGAGCGATAGCGCAAAGTGTGGGCGACCATCGCCAACGCCGCAATTAGCATCAGGATGAGATCAGTGTTCTCTGAACTCATCACTCGCATGGCTTGGACATGGTTCAGCGCGTACGTGGTGAAGAACAGCAGCGCCCATCCACCGCCAATCAAGGTGCGGCCGAGAACGCGGTAGCGCTCCCGCTTTTCGAAAAACACGCCTCCCGCCAAAAGCGCCGACGAGACGAAGTAGGATAGTCCGACCTTGCCTGCAGGCCCCAACTGCCCGAGCTCATAGATTCCAAAAAGCGCAAGCCCTAGAACAAGGATCGTGATGCCAAGCTTGTTCAGCCAATTCGTGCCCAGAGTCTCTTCCAGCGCAAACACTGACTTCATTCGCTGCTGAGCAGTTGCCTTTGAAGTCGAAGACCGCAAGGCGGCGAACTGCGGCGGTTCTACAACACGAGCACGGGCCGGAGGTGGGGCAAGTGGTGTCGGCGGAGTCGTTAAGTGCTCATGCAGAGGCGGTGGCACTGTCGATTTAGGTGGAGTTGCTGGAATTGATGGAGCCGGGGATTGCAACGGCCTGGTTGACTGAGCGTCAATATGGGCTGGTGTTGAGCTAGCCTTAGTCGCATCATGCTTGGCGGCCAAAGCGAGTTCTTCTTGTGACTTGGCTGTGATCGGCTCCTTTACCGCCAGCGGAATCGAGGTGCGGAGGGGCACTTCCACTTGCCGCGGAGTTTCAGGAGGAGGTGCAGATTCCGTGAGCGTTGTCGATGTCGATGGCACAACCGGCTTGGGCGTGCAGTTGCTTACCCCGCCGGCATGCACAGTGCTGCACCAAGGGCAAAGGACGGGTTCAGCTTTGGCAGCTGGCGCCGGTGGCTGAGCGCCACTTGGCACGACAGGCGCCGTTTTAACCAGAGGTTCAGTGGATTTTTCGACAATGGCGGGCTGCGGCGGCTTCGATGTGACAAGAGAAACTGAAGGCCTGGACGCGTCCGGATGCGCAGATGGACTTGCCGATTGAGATAGGGCGCCTACCTGTCGGCGAAGCTCCAAAAGCTCGCGGTGCAGCGCATCGTTCTGCTGCGATGTTTGGTGCGCCAGCTCCTCGATCCTAAGGCGCAACTTCCGCTGCCGCAATACGGCAGAGATGGCCAGAACAGGAGTGGCTAAGACTAACAGCGCTAACAATACGGCGAGAAGCTCCAAGGGCTACCCCGTATATAACTAGTTCTGCAAGCCTAAATAGTAGAACGTCGAAGCATACACGTCTTGCGCTCTATTCTTGCCTGCAAACTCGGAAGTAACGGACGTTCTTTGCATTGCGGTTGGAAGTCAGCCGGCGTTGTGACAAGATGTGCAGAACTCCCGAATTATCAGGCGCTTATCGAATACTCTTATGAGCGAAGACCCTGCCGTCGCCGTGCTGGAACAGCCTACTTCCTCCGCCGAGCGTCCCGAGAAACCTCTTGTCTTGCAATCATGGCAAAACGGATTCTGGTCGCTGGTTGTGACCCAGTTCCAGGGCGCATTCAACGACAATGCCTTTAAGAATCTCGTCGTCTTCCTCATCCTTGGCACAGGTTTGGCGAAGGCCGATCGTGATCGGCTCGTCTTGGTCGCTGGTGCGCTGTTCTCGGTTCCGTTCATATTGTTTTCGATGACTGGCGGCTTTCTCGCGGATCGTTTCAGCAAACGCACTGTGACGATCGGGACAAAATTCTTTGAAATTGCTGTCATGTTGCTCGCCGCTGCAGGACTGGCTTGGCAGAATCTGCACCTGGAAATGGCTGCGATCTTTCTCGCCAGTACGCAGGCCGCGTTTTTTGGACCCTCGAAATATGGGCTGTTGCCAGAACTGCTGCCCGAACCAAAACTCTCTTGGGGCAATGGCGTTATTGAACTAGGAACCTTTCTCGCGGCCATAGCGGGGCTCGTTTCTGGTGCATTCCTGGCGGATGTTTTTCATGGACGCCAAGGCTGGTCGGGCCTGATCTTTATCGGCCTATCCCTTGTCGGATTACTGTTCAGCCTCGGCATCACGAAGGTCCCAGCCGCCGATCGCGCATCCCACACCCAGATCGACGCGTGGGCGAAACGTCACAACATTGCC
>JASHQK010000374.1 GCA_030039195.1 Candidatus Sulfotelmatobacter sp. | reverse complement strand
GCCTGAACTCGCTCCCCGTTCTTCAGGCCGCTGCGATCGCTGACCACCACCTGCTCACCTTCGCTTAATCCTGAAACAATTTCTGCGTAGCTGCTGGTCGTCAGACCGGTCTGCACCTCGCGCGCCTGAAGTCTTCCGTCCTGATCTACGACGAAAACCGTGGTCCCATCGGCCTCATGATTGAGTGCCTGAATGGGTACGGTTGGAATGTCATCGCGGTGTTCGAGCGTTAACGTCGCCTCTGCGTATAACCCCGGAACTAACGTCCGATCTGGATTGCGAACGTCCACCTCGGTGTGCATGGTGCGAGTGTCGACGCGAACGTCGACCGAGAATCGTGCCACTTTCCCGGGGACGGTGCGGTTCAACGCAGGTACACGAACGTCGACAGGATCGCCGATGCGAATGAATTTCACGTAGGACTCGGGAACGGGGATCACGAGCCGGAACAGATCATCCTGCGAGAGCCTTACGATGGGCATGGCCTGCGTGCTGGAGCCGATGCCGGCTTGCACCAGGGTTCCCAGGTTGGCGTAGCGGTCGGTTACGACTCCGGAGAACGGGGCGGTGATTTTGGAGTAATCATAAAGGCTCTGATCGTGAATCAACTGCGACTTGGCAGCCGCGAGCTTGCTTTGCGCGGCATCGAGAGCGGCCTGACCGGCGTCAACTTGGTATGCCGCCGCCAGATCCTTGCCCTGCGCATCGTCGACTTCCTGCTGCGCCACGATGCCGGGCTGACTTTCGAACACCCCGTTCAAACGCGTGTATTCCAGGTGCAATGCCTTATACATGGCCTGATAGCGAGCCAGTTCGTGTTGGGCCCGCGTCACTTCGTCGTTCGCGCTCTTGATGTTGGCCTGGTCAACCTGCAACTGGGCTTCGAGTTCCGGAATTTCCAGGATCGCCATTACCTGGCCTTGCTTCACGTGCGTTCCGTAATCGACGTAGAGATTTTTCACATATCCCGATTCCTTCGCATACACATCGATTTCTTGAAACGGAACCAATTCGGAGGAGAGCGTGATCTGGCGCCCGAGCGACTTCTTGACTACGCGAGTGACGCCAACCGTGGTTGACGGACTATCCGCCTGTACCCGGCCGTCACCTCCACTACACGAAGAAAGACTGACTGCCAGTGCGAGCGGCAGCGCGGCGAGGGTTAACGCCAGGCACTTGCTATGCTTTACCTTCGTTGGACTGCATCCACCGCGGCGTCGATCCATTGCTTCCCCCTTATCGATAAGGGTCCGACAGCCGTGATCCGGCTGCGGGACGATGTGCTATCGCACAGATCTTGTGACCTGGCTCAACTTCTCGACTGAAAACTCTTTGGAGCGACAAAAATCAATTACCTTGCGTTCGAGCTGTTGAAGACTAGCGTCCTCGCCCGCGACTTGCGCGGCGATTTCCGCCGGTACGGTGAGAACCCCGTGCCGGTCGCCATGTAATAGGTCTCCCAGGTTGACATCCATGCCACCCACGACGACTTTCGTTCCAAAGTCAAAAATGTGACCGTAGGCGTGGGAGACCGCAAGACTTCCCCGATTTCTCAGTCGGCTTATGCGGCCCGAAACATCATGCATTGGACCGCACGCCGAAAAATCCGGATCGGTAAACCTACCGTCAAAACTGTTTTTGGAGATTTCCTACTGAAGGTTCGCGCCCCACAGTTTTATGCAGGGATGATGTGCGAAGAAGGAGGGGGCCGGTTATATAGGCTTTTTTCGAAGAGAACGCAGAGCATCGGGGGCCGGGCCGGTGCCATCCGCCGATACGAACAGGTCGAGTCCAGCAGACTGCTGCGAGTCAGTGGCGCGTTCCAGGCCGTAGCGGTGCCGATGAGCCGCTGTCGGCTCGGAGGCGCCGAGACGTGATGGTGAACAGTCGTCGCCCCGAGCATCGGGGGATTGTCAAAAGAGACAAACCGCGTCGCCAGGCTCACGGTCAGTGCGCACACGGCCACCATCACGACCAGCGCACACCCGCGCTGGTGCCAATCGTATTCCTGAGTTGGAGGACGGAACATCAATGAGATCTTAATGGAACTAGCTGTTTGTACTACAGAAAACGCGGATTCCGCAAGCTTATGAGGACAGTATCAGTTACGTTCGGTACGATGGCCGCACCTCGCGTACGGGTTGTATGGGAGCCCCAGACATAACTTCACGTCGTTCTTAGTGTGCCGATCTCACACGCCATTTTCGTTTTCAGATCCGCACCAGCGTCTTCTCCGGCCCTGACGCAGAGGAGTGTGTGTCAGGCGAAAATCCTTCAAACGGGTTCGAAAGCGGAGCACTCATCGCGGTGACCTTAGTAACCGGTGAGGCGTGCGCGTCGCGATTTCTTCTTCACTCGTCCACTTAAGCCTTCTCCCCTTGGTAACTCGATACTTTCCAGCGGCGAAACTACACTCCCTCGCGGGGGTACACTCGCATGACAAAACTCACCAACTCGCTCTTAGTCCTGGCGGTGAGTGGATTGTTCGCAGTCGGATCCGCCGCTGCTCAAACTCAAAACAGCAACACTTCCGGCGCCGGCGCAGGGCAGGTCGATCCTGGCCATCCACGCGTCAACCAAATTAACCAGCGGGAACAGAACCAGCAGAACCGGATTGCCAATGGCGTGAAAAACGATAAGTTGACGCCCGGACAGACCGCTCGCTTAGAACGTGGCGAACAACGACTGCAAAACAACGAGAAGAAAGATATGGCTGCCGACAATGGCCATCTCACGAAGAAGGATCAGCGCCAGCTGAACCACGAAGCCAATCACATGAGCAAGCGGATCTACAACGACAAACACGACAAATAAATCTGCATCAGCTTCACAACTCGGCACCGCAAGAGCCGCTGATGTCGCGGCTTTTTTCTCTTCCATCGCGTGGAGGGCAGTTGAACCGCTTACTACCAATGGCCCACATCTAGTGCCAGCGTGCCGCTGTCTGCTAATCTTCTCCGTTCCATGGAAAACGTCCTCTTTGTCCCGAAGGCAAACCGTCCTGAGCCCAGCTCTTTTTACCGGTGGCTGGTGCTGATCTTTCTCAGCCTGGCGATGTTTGGCAATTATTACGTTTACGACTGCATTGCTCCGATTGCTGATCTGCTAACCCGCCAGCTCGGATTTTCCGACTCGAATATCGGCCTGCTGCAGGCTATCTACAGCATGCCCAATGTAGTTATGGTTTTGATCGGCGGCTACATCGTCGACCGCATCGGCACGCGCAAAGCGTTGCTCATTTTTGGCACCCTGTGCTTCGTCGGTTCGATCATCACGAGCCTCTCGGGAATGCTGGCCATTATGGCGACGGGCCGGCTGGTTTTCGGCTTGGGCGCCGAATCTCTGATCGTTTGTGTTACCACGGCCGTCGCGAAATGGTTTCGTGGAAAGGAACTGAGCTTTGCCTTCGGCATCAATCTCATGATTGCCCGGGCGGGCACCCTGCTGGCACAGCAATCGCCCTCCTGGGCCGGATTCGCTTATTCGTACTGGCGCAATCCCCTGCTGATTTCGGTTGGCTTTGGCGCCCTCTGCGTCGTCGGAGCAATCATCTATTGGGTGCTTGAGCTGAATGCGGAGCGGCGATATCAGATCGGCGGGGCTGGCGCGACGGACAAAGTCGTGTTTAGCGACATCAAGGCATTTGGCGTCTCTTACTGGTACATCGTTGCCCTCTGCGTAACTTTCTATTCGGGTATCTTTCCCTTTGAAACATTCGCGTACAAGTTCTTCATGTACGGTCATCACGTTACCCGGGAGGCCGGGGGCGACCTGGTGGGCATGCTCACGCTCTTCACCATGTTCGGCACGCCGGTTTTCGGATTGTTCGTTGACAAAATCGGGAAACGCGCCCTGCTGATGATGCTCGGTTCGGTGCTCCTGATCCCGGTCTACTTGATGTCGGCGTACATTCACTCTTCAAGCTACGTCACCGTGTATCTTCCGTCGACTGCAGATGGTCATTTTGCCTTTGTCGCTCACCATCTTCCGCCCATCCTGCTTCTTACCATGTCGATGATGGGTATAGCTTTTTCGCTGGTTCCGGCGGTAATGTGGCCCTCCGTCGCATACCTGGTAGAGCAGTCGAAGCTGGGAACTGCCTATGGTCTGATGACGATGATTCAAAACATTGGTCTGGTCGGTTTTAATCTTCTGGTCGGCTGGGCCAACGACCATAGCCACGCCGGACCATCCAATCCCGGTGGATATGCTCTCGGAATGTGGATCTTTTCTGTAGTGGGGTTTCTCGGCCTGCTCT
This sequence comes from Candidatus Sulfotelmatobacter sp., assembly GCA_030039195.1. Lineage (GTDB taxonomy): Bacteria > Acidobacteriota > Terriglobia > Terriglobales > Acidobacteriaceae > Sulfotelmatobacter. Next base: position 12,658 of record JASHQK010000374.1, on the reverse strand, counting down.
TTGCGTTTTTGCTTCGGCAGCGCGAACTGGGACCGCATGGCCATGGGCTGGAAACCATCACTACGACGAAAAAAACGGCGTAAGGACGGCCGAGGAAGCTACCATTTTGCGAAGATTGCGACTCCAATTTCGGAATCGGGTTCACAGGAAGTGTGAGTGAGGGGCGTAGGTTGAGGAATTGAAAAGCGTTCCAGTTGAACTGATGGTGGGACAGAACATCCAAAGATACGTAGAACTGCTATCATATTTTGCATACAGCGGCCACCTTAGTTTCTCGTCGGAACACCCGCAAGCCATACAACGTAAAGATATTTAGCCGCATCTCACGTAGTGCGGCCGGAAAAGGCAACTTGACCGACCCGAAGCACCGATTAAGCGCCGAATTCGACGAAGCCGAGGCCATCGAAAGAGCCAGGCAAGGGGATGAAGAAGCCTTCCAGGCCCTCTATGATCGGCACAAGCGGAGGGTCTATTCGCTCTGTTTGCGGATGACCGCGAATACGGCCGAAGCGGAAGATCTCACGCAGGAAGCTTTCCTGCAGCTTTATCGCAAGATCGGGACTTTCCGCGGAGAATCGGCGTTTTCGACCTGGCTGCATCGGCTGTCGGTGAATGTCGTGCTGATGCACCTGCGCAAGAAGAATTTGCCCGTGGTTTCGTTGGAAGAAACAACGCAGGTGGGCGAGGAAGATACACCGAAGAAGGATTTTGGGGCGGAGGATTTAGCGTTGGCGGGATCGATCGACCGGCTGCAATTGCAGAAAGCGGTCGATAATCTGCCTCCCGGTTATCGCACGATCTTTGTGCTGCACGATATCGAAGGGTATGAGCATAATGAGATTGCCGGTATCGTGGGATGTTCGATCGGCAACAGCAAGTCACAGTTGCACAAGGCAAGAATGAAATTGCGCGACCTGCTCAAGATGAATCGAGCCGAAAAGGCCACTCGATCCTGAGCAGGGGGAAGTCAGTTGAACGAGCTCGACCTGAACGTGGTACGAAGCATAAGTTAAAAGAAAATAAGCAAGACCACTGGCAATCAGCAGTAACGTGGGCGGCAGCGTAACAGATGGAAGCAGGCTGAAAATCGCAGTACACTGTTGCGTCGGGAGGCTCGGGGAGAAACGGAGTATGACTTGCGTTGAGCTGCAGGAGAGTTTGGCCGACACCGAATCAGGCTCAAGTCCGGAACAACAGAATCATCTCAAGATGTGCCCGGAGTGTGCGGCTCTGGTGCAAGAATTGAATTCGATCGTTTCTTCGGCGATGGCACTGCGCGCTGCCGATGAACCCAGCCCGCGCGTGTGGAACTCCATTCAAATCGCGCTGCGGCAGGAGGGGTTGATCCATCCTCCGCGCCCGCGACATTCCCTGTTCCCCTCTTTGGGCACTTCCTGGGGATGGGCGCAGTGGTTGGCGCCAGTGGCGGCTGTTCTGCTGATCACGGCCGGTATTTATCTTCATGAGCATGCGCCCTCTACGCAGGTGGCCAGCAATCTGACTCCTGCGGTGACTGCAATTGCATCGGATGCTTCCATCGCCGGTTTGAACGACGCCGACTTGTTGCAGGAGGCCGCTCAACAGACGCCGGCCATGAAAGCTGAATTTGAAGAAGATCTTCGCCGGGTGAATCAGTACATCGAGGATGCGCGAGGAGTGGTGGCCGCCAATCCCAACGATGAGGAAGCGCACCGCTCACTGCTGGAGGCTTATCAGGAAAAGTCCATGCTCTTTGAGCTGGCGATGGACCGTTCTCTGCCGTAACAAACCGGGACCTTGGGAGTCACAATGCGCGGGCGCACAGTCAGACTGCTGATGATCATCGGGGTGATGGCGGTGGGGATGCTGGCCGCCCAGACCCATAAGGAATATCGCTTCAATGTTGGCCCGAAGGCCCGCGTTTCGGTTAACAACCCTTACGGCGGAATTTCTGTGCGGCCCTCAAGCGGCAATGTGGTGGTCGTGGATGCACTGCTGCACTCCGACAAGGTGGAAGTCGACAATACCCAGACCGGAAATCATCTCGAGGTTCAGTCGCATCTGCTGGCCGGAGCCGATCCGGAATCGGGCCGTGTGGATTATGAACTGTCCGTCCCCGCCGACGCGAGTATCACCCTCCACTCCAGCACGGGCCCATTGCATGCGGAAAAGCTGCACGGCGACATGACGCTGGAAGGCGCTGCCGCCGCTGTCGATATCCGCGAGGTCAGCGATTCCCACGTGCATGTGAAAACGCTGAACGGTCCGGTGATGTTGAAAAACGTCCAGAACGAGAGCGTCGAAGTGGATTCGCTGAGTGGCCCAGTCACTCTGGAACAGGTTACCGGCCCCCTGGTGCAGGTGATCTCGACGAGCGGCGGCATTACCTATGCGGGTGACTTCGGCAGCAGCGGCGAATACCGGCTGACCAGCCATAGCGGCGATATCGAAGCCATTGTTCCGGAAACCACCTCCGCCGACGTGAGCGCCCGCTCGGTCCGGGGCGAAGTACACGACGACGTCCCCCTGCAGCCGAAAGCACACACCTGGTTCCCCACGGAACAGGGAAAGGCCTTTATGGGGACGATGGGACGCGCTTCAATGTCATCGACGGTTGTTCTGCGCAGCTTCAGTGGTAAAATCCACCTCAGCAAACGCTCCGCAAAATCACAATAGCCAGAAAAACAGATCGGTTTCGCGGGCCGGATCGCCAACAAGAGCGCTCCGGGAGGAGTCACCGCGTTCGCCAAGCCGAGGCTACGCGGCGAAAGAACGCGAATCCTCCGTTTGGCGGAGACGACTTGCGCGCCGTTTTTCTGGTCGGTTTTATGGGAGCGGGCAAAACCAGCGTGGGGCGCACGCTGGCAGGGCGCCTGAACTGGAGTTTTCAGGATCTCGATGATCGCATTGTCGAACGGGAAGGCCGCAGCGTCGCGAGCATCTTTCAGGAGTCTGGAGAGCGAGCGTTCCGCGAGGCTGAACATGCGGCGTTGCGGGACGTGCTCGAAAACCTCGGCCGCGGGGCAGGCCAGGTTGTAGCCCTGGGCGGAGGAGCATTCGCGGAAAAGCGCAATACCAGGCTTTTGCGGGACGCGGCGATCGCAACCGTTTTTCTCGACGCTCCGGCAGAAGAACTCTGGTTGCGCTGTTCGCGGCAGGAGCGGGAAAGCGGAACCGAGCGTCCACTGCTCAAGAGGATGAACCAATTTCGCAAACTCTATCAGTCTCGCCGCGAGTCATACTTGGAAGCAGCAGTGACGGTTCAGACCGGCGGCCGAGAGGTGGAGGAGATCGCGAGCGACATCGCGGAAACGCTGGCCCTCAAGAAGGCGAACCGTCGCGCAGAAGGAGAAACCGAGTGAAGCTGTCTCGTGGAATTATCTGTGTCATTGCTGTCATCGTCGTTGCGCAGCTAGGCGCGGCTCGCGGCAAAGACGAAAAAAAAGACAAGCTCAAGGGGCAGATGGTCGACTCCGGCTCCTTCAATGTCATCGTAAAAGGGCAGAACGTCCTGACCGAAACGTTTACCATTGAGGAGCAAGAAGGTATTGACACCGTCAAGGCACAAGTCAAAGAGGTGGCGGGGAGTGACCCGGTCCAACAGAAATCTACCCTCGAATTCACTTCTCAGGGTCAACTGCTTCGCTACGAATGGAGCCAGAGTTCCGGCGGCTCGCTGAGCCTCGTGCCCAACAATGATTTCCTGATCGAGAAAATTACCGGTCCCGGCTCGAGCAAGGCGTCGGAACGGCCGTTTCTGATGCCGGCCACTTCCGTGGTTCTCGACAACAATTTCTTCATCCATCGCGAAGTGTTGGCCTGGCGTTATCTGGCGTCCGATTGCAAGTCGGAGGGAGGGAGTCTGAAGTGCCAGCAGGGCCCAGCTGAATTCGGCGCGATCGTACCGCAGGAACAAACTTCGATGAGTGTTCGGATGGAACTGGTAGGCAAAGAAAAAGTCAGCCTGCGCGGGGTCGAACGCGATCTGCTGCGGGTTGATCTGAGCGGAGAAAATTTCCAATGGTCGCTCTGGCTTGACGACCAGGATCATTTCAAACTGATGCGCGTGGCGATTCCTGCCGATAAGACGGAAGTAGTCCGGAACTAGCGCGTTCTGGGCGGCGGAATCGAGGGCCGGCGCTGGAAAATCTATTGCTGCTCACCGACTCACGTACGGCACGGGTACTGGTTACAGTGCTGTTGTTCGCACTGGCGCTGGGATTCCTCTACGTGGCGCGCGCCACGCTCATCGCGTTTCTCTTCGCCATCTTCTTTGCCTATCTGATGAGCCCTCTGGTGAATCATCTGGAGCGGCTCTTGCGCGGCCGGAGCCGCGCCATCGCCCTCATCTATACCTGCCTGCTGGCGCTTGTGGTGGTGTTCTTTGTGGAGGTTGGCCCTAAGGTCACCGCGGAGGGTGCGCGGCTGGGACATTCCCTGCCCACGATGCTGGCGCGCCTGAGCTCCGGTCAATTGGCAACTCAAATCGGCGAACAGCATGGATGGAGCAGCGCTACGACGGACTTTGTACAGACATTCCTGGTGAACCATAGCAGCAAGATTACCGATCTGGCGCAAAGGCTTGGCCTGCGCATCGCCGACGTCGCCCAGGATGCCTGGCTGCTTTTTGTGGTTCCTCTGCTTTCTATCTTTTTCCTGAAGGATGGCCGGATGTTCAGCGATATCTTGCTGGCAACGGTCCAATCGCGCCCGCAGCGTGAATTCCTTCAGAACGTGCTTAATGATTTGAACCAGATGCTCGCCCACTTCATCCGCGCTCAGTTGATTCTGGCCGCGCTTACTCTTGTGGTGTATTCCGTCGTGCTATGGATTATGGGGGTGCAGTATTTTCTGGTCCTGGGAACGGTGGGCGGCTTGCTCGAATTCATTCCTGTGGTCGGTCCGCTCGCAGCCGGTGTGATCATTGTCGGGGTTGCGTTGCTGACGGGGCAACATTGGGGACTCCTGCTCGTGTTCCTGATCATCTGGCGGCTCATCCAGGATTATGTTTCTTCGCCGCGCATCATGGGTGAGAGTGTGGAACTGCATCCGCTGGCCGCCATCTTCGGAGTGATGGCTGGGGGCGAGGTCGCTGGCATTCTGGGCATTTACTTATCGATCCCGGTCATGGCCAGTTTGCGGATCGTGTTCCGCCGCTGGCGGCTTTATGCCGAGAAGAGGAAATTCGGACCACTCACCGAATTTGCGCTCGGCACTCAGCCGAAGCATCGACCGTGACGTCTTACGGCATCTTTCACTCAGGATGCTGGCATAAGTCCACTAAACCACCCAGGACACGAAGGAACACGAAGCCTGCAAACGATGGTTCCCTTTCGTGCGCCTTCGTGCCCTTTGTGGTTAGTTAAGACACCACACCCTCCAGTGAATTCTCGGCTACATCCGTCGCTTGTTATAAAATTCCAAAGAATCTTATGGACCGCAAAATTCCTGTTGGTATTCTCGGCGCGACGGGCGTCGTCGGACAACGATGCATCCAGATGCTGGAGCATCATCCTTGGTTTGAAGTGGCGTGGCTTGCGGCATCCGACCGCTCCGAAGGCAAACCTTACGCGGAAGCGGCTCGCTGGCGCCTCAAGACAGCCATTCCCGCGCGCGTCGCTTCGATGCAGATTTCGCCGGCCTCGCCGGAAGGCGCGCCGAAGATTATTCTCGCCGCGCTCGACGCTGCCATCGCTGCCGAGCTCGAACCCCGTTTCGCGGATGCGGGCTGCGCCGTCATCTCGAACTCCAGCGCGCTGCGCATGAATGAAAACGTTCCGCTGCTCATTCCGGAAGTCAATGCCGACCACATCCGGCTGATCGATGGTCAGAGCTGGCGCAAGAAATCCGGCGGCTACGTCGTAACCAATCCCAACTGCTCGGCGATTGGGCTGGTACTTGCGCTCGCTCCTTTGCACCGGCGCTTCGGCCTCGACACGGTCATGGCCGTAACCATGCAAGCGGTCAGCGGCGCAGGATACCCCGGCGTCGCTTCGCTCGACATTCTCGGCAACGTCATTCCCTTCATCCGTAATGAAGAAGAAAAAATGGAGGAGGAGACGCACAAGCTGCTGGGAAGCGTGAATGGATCGAAAATTATTCCTGCCGGGTTTGCCATGAGCGCGCAGTGCAATCGCGTTGCGGTGGAAGATGGCCATACCGAATCGGTCTCGATCCGGCTCAAGTCGAAGGCCAGGCCGGAGGAAATCATCGCCGCCTGGAACAGCTATCGCGCGGAACCGCAGGAATTGAAGCTTCCCAGCGCGCCGGAGCGGCCCATCGTTTATGTCGACGCCAATGATCGTCCCCAGCCTCGTTTCGACGTGGATATGGGCGCCGGCATGAGCGCCGTCGTCGGGCGACTGCGGCCCTGTGGCGTGCTCGACTGGAAGTTCACTGTACTCTCGCACAACACGATTCGGGGAGCAGCGGGCGCAGCCGTGCTGAATGCCGAACTGCTGAAGGCTAAGGGATATCTGGAATGACTACGTTCGCAACGAGTCCGATGCGGGACCTGCAACGCTTGTGTCATTCTGAGCGGAGCCGCCGTTCAGGCGCGGCGAAGGATCTCGTGTGCAGGGCGCACGCTCCTGTCATAGACCCACATCGCAGGACCTCACGCCGATGATCGTGATGAAGTTCGGCGGAACTTCGGTGGAAGACGCCAAGGCGATCGATCGCGTCGCTTGCATTGTGCAGGGGCGCCTCGAGAAAAAGCCGGTGGTCGTGGTCAGCGCGATGGCAAAGGTCACCGACACGCTGCTCACCATGGCCAGGGCTGCTGGTTCCGGCGAGCGCAAGACCGCCTTGAAATTGTGCCGCTCGCTGCAGGAGCGCCACTACAACACCGCCAGTGAACTGCTGGGCACGGCGCTATTCACTGATTTTCACTCTGAAATCGGAGCGGATTTCGAAGCTCTGGATGAACTTCTGCGCGGCATCTCTGCAGTTGGAGAAATCACGCCGCGCACGACCGATCATGTCGCGTCATTCGGCGAAATACTCTCAAGCAAGATCGTTGCCGCAGCACTCGCCGCGCGCGGCATCACCAGCACCCATGTCGATTCGCGCGATGTCCTGATAACCGACATGACCTACATGCAGGCGGTTCCGCACTACGAGGAAACCGACGCACGACTCCAGGCCAGAGTGGCGCCGTTATTGCTCGATGGCAAAGTTCCGGTGATGGGCGGATTCATCGGCGCGACGCGCTCGGGCATCACCACAACGATTGGACGCGGCGGTTCCGATTTTTCAGCAGCCATCTTCGGCGCGGGCCTGGGCGCCGAGAGCATCGAAATCTGGACTGATGTTGACGGCATTCTCACCACCGATCCTCGAATCTGCGCGGAGGCACGGCGCATCAAGCTCATCAGCTTCGACGAAGCGGCCGAACTCGCGTACTTCGGGGCCAAAGTTCTGCACCCGGCGACCGTTCTGCCCGCGATCCAGAAAAACATTCCGGTGTACGTGCTCAACTCGCGCAACCCCGGTTGCGAAGGCACCCGCATCACAACGCGTCCGCCGCATGGAAAAAATATTTTCAAAGCGATCGCGGCCAAGAAACACATCACCATCGTCGAAGTGGCTGCTCCGCGCATGCTGCTGGCGCATGGATTCCTGCGCGCGATCTTCGAGGCCTTCGAACGGCACAAAGTCGCGGTCGATGTGGTTTCGACATCCGAGGTCAGCGTCTCGCTGACCGTCGACTCGCATCACGCCATTCCCGCTCTGGCGGCGGATTTGGCCAAGCTCGCCGACGTGAAATACGAAGGCCGCAAAGCCATCGTGTGCCTGGTGGGGGAAAACCTACGCGAAACTCCCGGCATCGCCGCGCTGGTTTTTCGGGAACTGGCCGACAAGAAAATTCGCATGATTTCACAGGGCGCTTCGGAAATCAATCTCACGTTCGTGATCGAAGAAGACGAGGTTCCCGAGGTAATTCAGCGTCTGCACAAGAGATTCTTCTCCGAGCTGGATTCGGAAATCTTCGCGTAAAAACATTGTGCAGTGGGCGGACGCCCTGGTCCGATGGGGCAAGTGTAGGGCCGAAGGCACTCCCCCGCGCGGAGGAGCCAAGCGACGAGTTCGTCAGCTCCATCACGCGAACTGGGTCCGGACGAGGGCGTCCGGGGCTACGTGTCCTGTTCTCTGTGTTCCCCTGTGCACTTTGTGGTTAAATCATCTTTGCCATGAACCTGCTTCTGCTCGGCCGTGGAAAAACTGGATCGCTGGTTGCCGAAGTCGCGCGCGAACGCCATCACAGAATCGAAGTCGTCGGTTCCAAAGAGAACACGGGTGCAGCCGCGATTACTCCGCAAAGATTGGCCGCTGTCGAGGTCGTCATCGATTTCACCACGCCGCATTGTGCCGTTGGTCACATCGAGGCTGGCGTGCGGGCTGGGAAGAATATGGTCGTGGGCACGACTGGATGGTACGGAGAACTCGATCGTGTGCGCCGGTTGGTCGAGGAACATGGCACCGGTTTTGTTTATGCTGCCAATTTCTCAATCGGGGTAAACATGTTTTTCGACGTAGCCCGCCAGGCAGCCGCCGCCCTGCGCCACGGGTATTCCGGCCAGATTTTCGAACGTCATCACGTTCAAAAAAAAGACGCTCCCTCGGGAACGGCGATCGAGATTCAGAAAATGGTGCAGCAAGCCAGCGGTCGGAACCAGCCTCTCGAGATCACGTCGTTCCGCGAAGGAGAAGTCATCGGCCTGCACGAACTCGTCTTCGAGTCCCCCAACGACCGCATCTATTTCTGCCACGATGCGAAGTCGCGGCGCGCATTTGCCGAAGGTGCGGTCTTAGCAGCCGAATGGCTTGCTGGAAGAAAGGGTTTTTATCATTTCCAAGAGATCTGGCGGGATCTCTAGTCGTGCCAATTGCGCCTGGATCAAGGTGTTTGTCCGGATGTGCTGCTCGCGTGCGTCCAGTATCCCTCTCCCTTGTCCCACAAGGGTGATCTCCGTCACTGACAATCTCTGAGCCATGCCTCCAGAGTTATCGCGGCACGAATTGGCGAAGGAGTGCACGGTGACGAGTCAGAGAGGAGTTGCTCGAATCTTTATGATTTTTCTGACTTGCCTCGCCTGCTCAGCGCAAGCTCAGACATCCGCCCCTAAGCCCGATCCCGAATTCAACAAGCTGCAGGTTCTGGTTGGCCATTGGACCTTCACGGGTGAATACAAGTCCGGAAGTTGGGGGCAGGGCGCCAAGATCACGGGCGATTACACATTCCGCTTGCTTCTCAAGGGATTCGTTCTCGAGGCCCGCGTAACGGAACGGAGCGCGCACGCAGAGACGCATTATCTCGAGATCGACGCCTACGACCCGGTCAAACGGAGCATCACGTTCAGCGAGTACAGCGATGCCGATACGCGTTATTGCGGCGTAGTCAACATCGATGGCCGAACCATTATCCGGAATGGCACAGTTACGGCGTCGGGGAAACAGTTTCCAGTGAAAGAAACGCTGCTGCTGTCGTCTGACGGCAAGAGCGCTACTGTCAAGGGCGAACTTTCGTCGGATGGAAAGAATTGGTTGCCGTACTTTGAAGCTAAATTGACAAGAATGGAGAGCGCGGCGAAGTAACTGCGATCAAGAAAATCGGTATTGGCACGAGCGCACGGCAGGCATCCCGGAAGTCGAAGTTTGCGATATGCTTGCCAGCGTTCACAGTGTTCGTTATTCGCGCTATCTTATAACTATGCAACTGCGTGGTTGTGGCACCGCTCTGGTCACTCCCTTCCGTCAAGACGGGTCCCTCGACGACACGGCTCTTCGCAATCTGGTCGCGTGGCAGATCGAATCGGGCATTGATTTTCTTCTTCCTTGCGGCACCACAGGCGAGACTCCAACGCTTACCCGCGATGAATGGCTGTTTGTAATCGACACCACGATCGAAGTCGCAGCCGGACGCGTGCCGATCATCGCCGGCGCCACTTCGAATTCCACGCACGACGCGGTCGAGAAAGCAAAAGAAATCGCGGCTCGCCCCGGCGTGAACGCAATCCTCACGGCAACTCCTTACTACAACAAGCCCACGCAGGAGGGCCAGTATCGGCACTTCAAAGCTATCGCCGAAGCGGTGGGGGACAAACCGGTCATTCTTTACAACGTCCCTGGACGCACGGGAGCGAACCTCGAACCGCAAACTCTCGCGCGACTTGCCGAGATTCCCAATATCGTCGGCGTGAAAGAAGCGAGCGGGAACCTGACCCAAGTCGCCGAAGCAATCCACTCCGTGCCGGAGACATTTCTGGTTTTCTCGGGTGATGACGCAGTCACCTTGCCGGTGATCGCCCTCGGCGGTGTGGGAGTGATTTCGGTCGCCGCCAATGAAATTCCGCAGGAAATGGCCGCACTGACTCGCGCCGCGCTCAGCAACGACTGGACAACTGCGCGGGGCCTGAATCGGAAGTATCTTCCCTTGATGCAAGCCAACTTCATCGAATCGAGTCCGTTGCCGGTCAAGGCTGTGCTCGCGATGATGGGTAAGATCGAAGAGGTTTACCGTTTGCCGCTGGTTCCCATGCGTCGCGACACACGCTCGCGCCTGCAGAAGATCGCGACCGAGGCGGGTTTGATCACGAAAGCCTTGAGCACCTCCGACACTTCCGAATTCTTCATTTATGAAAACTGGGCCGCCGGGCCGCACAAGATCGTGCTTCATCGCGGCACATGCGGGCAGTGCAGCCACGGCAAAGGACGGCCCTCCGGCCACGATCTGAACCACGCCCGCTGGCACGGGCCCTACTCCAATGTCGCTGAAGCCCGCGCCGCCGCTCACGCCATGACCGGCGTGCTGATCCGCAGCGAGTGCAAGTGCATTTGAACCCATGTGTGGTGCGGGCACTCCCGTCCGCGCGGCGGGAAAAGAGTGCCCGCCCCAAACAAAAAAGGCAGCGTCCCTCGACGCTGCCTCACAAAAGTGCAATTGATGCCTAGTCCATGTGATCGCAGATTTCCGCTTCGTGGATCGCGGCATCCAAGTGCTTGATCGCTTCCACTCGATGGCCGCCGAAATCATGCGCCGCATGTTCCAGATGGTCCTTGGCATTGTGCATCGCGTCCAGAGCCGCACGGATTTCCGGGTGCGGTGCAGGTAGGGGAGTAGCCAGGGCAGCTGCGGGAACGGCGGCGACTGACGCCGGCTGGGTCGCGAGTTTCGGGGCCGCTGCTGCGCTGAACGCCAGCGTGAGCAGAACTGTCACGAGAACCACCACGGTCAAAATCCCGATGTTCTTGATGTGCTTCATGCATTCCTCCTGCGAATTTCTGTCCGAATTGCGGCTCGGACGCAACCGATTTTGGTCTCGCCACGGACACACCATCCCAGCCGACGCAACGGCCTTCCGCGACAGCGGCATTATAAGTCCCGCGGTCAACTATCCCCTCTGTGAAAAACTTTCGTTCCGATAACTGATTGGATGCTGGGGGCCTTCTGCGCTAATTGGCGAGGGCAGTCACAAATCACGCAACAAATAGCGATAGAAGGCCGAGTACCAGTATTCTGATGGCCTGCGCACTACCGGTTACCAGCGTTTACATTTCCGCATCGTAAATGGCGGTACAGTTATAACAATGGCCAGCACGAGGTCGTTACGTCTATCTCTGGTTCTCTCTGTCACGCTGGTTTGGACCTCCGGCGGCCTCGGACAAGACCGTGCGCAAGCGCCTTCGCTAGAAACCCAGTCTCCACCCGCAACCGCAAGCGAGCCCGGCAAAGTTCAGCAACCGGGAAGCCTCAATGGAACCATCATCGATCCAACTGGGGCTGTGATCAAAGGAGCCGAGGTAACGCTGACGATTGTGGGCCTGTCCGTGAACCAGAAAGCAACATCGGACAGCAAAGGGCAGTACTCGTTTGCCAAGGTTCCTTCCGGCCCGTTTGAGCTCACCATCCAGTCGACCGGCTTCGCGCCGCAAACGTTCTCTGGAACCTTGGAGCCCGGGCAGACCGAAAATCTGCTTCCCATCATGCTGAGCGTCGGCACGGCGATCACCAGTGTCGAGGTCGGCGTGCCACAAACCGAGGTGGCCCAGGAAGAACTCCATGTGGAGGAGAAGCAGCGGGTGCTCGGCATCGTGCCCAATTTCTACGTCACCTACATTCCCAATGCGGCCCCGCTCGACATGAAGCAGAAATTCCAGCTTGCTTTAAGAACGGTGATTGATCCTTTCACCTTAATCGTCGTCGCAGGCGCTGCCGGCATCCAGCAGGCGCAAGATCACTTCGCTGCTTACGGTCAAGGCGCCCAAGGTTACGGCAAGCGTTTCGGAGCCGGGTATGCCGATACGGTTGACGGCACGTTTTTCGGAGGCGCGCTGTTTCCCTGGCTTCTGAAGCAGGATCCGCGCTATTTCTACAAGGGAACCGGAACAATACGCGCGCGCGCTTCTTATGCCCTATCAAGAGCTTTCATCTGCAAGGGAGACAACGGGCGCTGGCAACCGAATTATTCCGGTGTTCTGGGCGAGCTTGCGGCGGGAGGGCTTTCGAATCTTTATTATCCGGCGGACGATCGCCATGGCGCGGGATTGACGTTCGCGAATGCCGCGATCGGTCTCGCCGGCAATGCAGTGGGCAATATTTTTCAGGAATTCGTGGTCCCCAAGTTGACGCCCATGCTTCATAAGAAGGATCACAACAAATCATCTCTCCCACAAACAG
>JASHQK010000003.1 GCA_030039195.1 Candidatus Sulfotelmatobacter sp. | reverse complement strand
TGAGCGATCAGTTCTTCCGGCAGGTGGTAGTGAAAATCAGAGACCAGCACGCATTCTGATTATATGGACACAGTGGGAAATGGATAAATTCTCGCCGCCTGTCGAATTCACGATCCGAATAGAACAAGATCATCTACAGTGATCCCCTCAGGGCGTCAACCTAGTTGAAAATTGCATTGTCTCTAACCGCAAACTGCTGCTACCATTCGAGTGCGAAGTACGGCTCGTTTTTCCGTGAATCCTCCCCCCGAAGGGTTACCTTGCCCGCAGAGCGCAAATTCCGGGAACAAATTGTCCGCTACGGGCGCATGGTCCACGAACGCGGTTTTGTCGCCGCCATGGACGGCAATCTTTCCGTCCGACTCAAGCATGATCGCATTCTGGTGACTCCCACTTGCGTAAGCAAGGGTGCGATGCGGGCCGGTGACATGGTTGTCGTCGACCACGACGGTCACCGCATCTCGGGCCAGCGTCAGGTCACCAGTGAAATCGGCATGCACCTGCTCATCTACACTCGCCGTCCTGACGTGCAGGCAATTGTGCATGCGCATCCGCCGACGGCGACCGGATTTGCCGCCGCCGGCATTCCTTTGACCGAGCCTCTCGTGTGCGAAGTTGTCATGGGCTTGGGATGCATCCCGCTCGCGCGCTATGGAACACCCGGCACTTCGGAACTGGCCCAGACGCTGGAACCCTATGTCGACAATTACGACGCGATCCTGATGTCGAATCATGGTGTCGTTACTTATGGCGATACGCTCGAACATGCTTACATGAAGATGGAAACCGTCGAGCACTTTGCACAAATTGCCCTCGTGACTCACCTTCTTGGACGCCAGCAACCGCTGCAGGAAGTCGAAATCGAAAAGCTGATTCTCGCCCGCAGCAAGTACTTTGGAGCCAAGATCGCGGCCTCCATGCCGATTCCGCGCATGCCCGAAAAAGTCAGCTGATCCCGCCTATTCTCCGCCCAGTCGAAATCTCACGCCCGCGCGAAAGTTGACTGGCAGCGCCGGATATCCCACGACCTCGTTGTAGCGACGGTCGAGCGCGTTGCTGACGGTCACGTATGTCGAGATGTGCGAATTCACCGTATACCATCCGCCCGGCGCGACCAGCACATAGCCGGCAGCGTGATTGATGCCGAAGCCGTAGAAATCAGAATCAGCGCGGGTTCCGACGTAGCTTCCGCTCAAATTCGCTCCCCAGCGTGTACCGCCGTACGACAACAACTCCGTCGCCGAATGCTTGGGCCGCCGCAGCAGCGGCTGTCCGGGGTCATAAACCGCATCGTACGGAGCTGGGTTATCGAGATACTCCGACGATGTGTACGTGTACGCCGTGTTCAGCATCAGCCGCGGCCGCAGCTTCCCCTGGAACACAATTTCCGCTCCCTGTGCGAACGCTTTGTTGACGTTCACATATTCACCCGGGAAATTCGGCGGATCGTTCATGGTGACGTAATTGATTTGATCAAGAAAAAGATTGTTGAAGTACGTCGCGGTGAGTTCGTAGCGGTTGCGGAAAAATGCCTGCTGAAGGCCGGCTTCGAATGCGCGCACGCGCTCCGGCTTCAGCCCAGGATTGGGAATGTCATAGGGATCTCCCGGAATTCCGTTGAACGTTTCTTCCAGCCGCGGCTCTTTGAATCCCGTGGAATAAGAGAAGCGCAGCCGTGTGCCGGAAAGAGTCCCGTTGCCCCGGAGCGCCTGCAAGGTCAGCGCAACGCGCGGGATGCCGGCGTTGCCGAACGCGCTGTCGTGCACGAAGCGCCCGCCGACAATCACTCCCAGCCGCCCAAGGACGAGTTGCTGTTGCGCATACGCATCCTGATTCAGGCGCTGCCCGTGATTCTGTGCCCCGTAATCGAGATCGCCCACAAACCCGTTTTCATTCTCGATCCGATATCCGAACGTCGTATGCGCCCAGGCCTTCTCTGCATAGTCGCCTTGATATTCAAATCCGCCGCGGTTGATGTGATCCACTTCGTTGGAGGCAAAATCGATCTGACACGGAACTGCCGGGCTGGGAGGCGTGGCGCAATTCTCTGTATTCACCCGCGCCGGATCGCCGGGGTCGGAATCGAAATAGTGATAGAGATAATCGAAGCCGGTTAAACGATGCTGCCATCCGGAAGGCGCAGCCACCGTCAGTTCCACGCTGCCGAGGAGATCATTGAGTTGAGCCCAAGCGTAGGGATTAGGCTGCAGCGCCACGAACGGTTCTGAGAACCCATTCGCCGGTACAAGCGGCTCGTATCCGTTGAAGTTCCATTCGCCAGGAAGTTCCGTATGGCTATTGGAGTGGCGGAAGCGCACGCGCAGCGCTGTTTTGCGATTCATTTGCGCGCCGAGATTCGCGCCTTCCAGCGAATCAGAGTACGCATCGTTTATGCCGAAACCGTTCGTGTTGAACTGATCGCCGAACACGTTGTAATCGAAAATGCCGCGCGCTCCGGCCAGCGACGCGTGTCCGCTCGCGCTTTGAAAGTTACCCCCATCCGCAGCCAGGCGCAGTTCGGGGACACGCGTGCTTCCGGTGCGCGTCCACACTTGCACCACGCTGGTCATCGCGTCCGATCCATACAACGTGCTCTGTGCGCCGCGCAGAAATTCCATGCGGTCCGCCTGCGCCAGCGAGAGCGTGCCGAAATCGAACGTGCCTCCAGGTTCATTGATCGTCACGCCATCAACGATCACTTTGTTGTAATTTGATTCGCCGCCCCGCACAAAAAGTGAAGCCAAGCCGCCCGTTTGTCCTGCCGTGTTGACCACTGCGCCGGGTAGAAAGCGAACCGCGTCGTTCGCTGCGACCGGCTGCATGGTCGTAAGCTGCGCGCCCGTCAGTGTATCCACATCGGCGCCCGCGGCTTCCCCGGGAACCGGAGTGCGCGTCGCGCTCACCACGACCGTTTCCGAGGCCGTAGCCACGCGCAGCCGCACCGTTACTTCCCCCTCCGGATTCGTAATGGTTTCTTCAGCGAACCCCGGCGCCAGAACTCGGATTCGGCAAGCGCCAATCGCGTGGCTGCTCAGAATGGCCGCGCCTTCCGCCGAAGTAGTTTGCGTGACGATGAGTTTTCCGCTGTCGCTGAGCAGCGACACCTGTGCTCCGCGAACGGGCGCGGCTTGTGGATCGATCACTCGGACGGTGAAATTGTGCCCTGTATCGGCCGTAACACAACTCAGGCTGAGAAGTGCAGAGAAGATTGCAATCGAAATGGCCCTGGGAAATACGCGCATACCATCCTCCTTTGGACGCGAAAGAGGTTGAAGGTGACGGAATGCGCCGGTCTCCTGGCTTTGCGAGTAAGAACGATCCACGTCCCAAAGCGCCTGCGGCCTTCCCGGAGTTCTCCAGTGGCCGCCTGCAGTTTCCTCGCTTACAGTTGCGCGACAGCGCGGGATTTGCACCCGCTTCCCCGTCTTCGCCGAGCGGCAAAGACGCGCGTTCCGATCGTACTTGAGAAAGAACAAAAACAGCCGTGCCCATGAAATTTAGAAGGGGAACGACAGGAAGTCAAATCAGTTCTCGCGGGCCGGCCAAACGCACCGCAACTTATCTTCGCCACCGGCTCACGAAATAAAGAAATAGCGAAAGCGCCACGCTCAGAAGAATGCAGGTCGCGAGAGGAAAATAGAACGTCGTATTCTTGCCGCGGTAAATGATGTCGCCGGGCAACTTGCCCAGCGGCAGATGCGTTCGCCCGAGGAGCAGCAGCGCAAGACCCGCCACCACCAGCACGAATCCGAAAAAAATCAAAAGCTTGCCGAAGTCCGCCATTCCGCGATGCGTCCGCTTCCAGTCTACCAATCCTCGCGGGCGATTCGCGCCGGGAGTCCGGTTAGGATCTCCCATGCCGTGCAGAACATTTACGCGGAGTTCAGCGCAATCTCAGAAGAAAATGTCCTGGTCAGCCGCCGGACCGGCAGCTAGTTTTTTGATCCTCAACCCGCGCGGAAATCGCGGACGTCCTCGCCCGGCTTGAACATCATGGCAGGAGTGCTTTTGCCGGCCTCGGCCAGCTTCCGGTTCGTCTCGTCGAAATCGGCTTTCACCCATCCCACGCTTGAAATCTCAATTTCACCATCCTGCGCAATCCAGAACACCGTGGGAACGTTGGTTAGACCGTAGGCATTCGACACCGGATACTTACCAATCTCATCGAGCAAGATAGGAAACGTCACGCCGAATTCCTTGATGAACTGTGCCGTCTCTTTCGCGTCATTCTGCGAAACGCCCACGATGGAAACATTCTTATTTCCATACGCCTTATAAAGCTGCTCCAAGAAAGGAAACGCATATTGGCAGGTCGGGCACGACACTTTGAAGAAGGCCAGAACGACCGGACCTCGCGCCAGTTCTTCCGCCAAGGCAAAATGCCGCCCGTCCAAGGTTTTCAATGAAAACTCCGGAGCTTTCTTTCCGCTAGCGATTGCCGTCATCAGTCGTTCTCCAAGATCAGCTGGTCCGTTCCTCGTGAACCATGCCTATTCTAGATGAGCGAGGTTCAAACCTGGATTCACCACTCCGCCCCGCTGCCCAGGCGGGTTCTGCAAGGCAGGCTTTCGGATCGTCTGCAGCAACCCGGCCCGGTGAAGGATTTTCCTGGCCAGTCCGGTCAACGCGATTCTCCGCAGTTCCGAAGCCGCGAACCGCTTGCCTTCAATACTGGCTGGCACCGGACTGCGCCACACGTGGACTGTGTAGTCCGTCACTGTGATGGAATGCCTCACGGTGAACAGCAGGCCTTGATGGGCATCATTCCGAGCGGAGCGAGAAATCCGTTTGCCCGCTATGACAGTCTTGCCGGCCAGTTCCGGCAACTCCCACATCCCAGGCATCAGCGAGGCATCCTGCGGCCGTCTCACGAGAAGGATGAGGGCACCGTTGCCATTTCCAGCCTCGCAATCCAAAGCGTAATGAATCTCGCGTTTTCTCTGCCGCGCCGCCTGCCTCGTCCCCGCCAGCTCGCCTCGTGTTACGCACAGCCCTATAACCGGACACATCAGGCACGCCGGAACTCGCGGAGTGCACACCGTTGCGCCTAACTCCATCATCGCCTGATTGAAATCTCCGGGACGAGCACGTTCGAGCAGATCTTCGGCCGCACTCCAAAGCTGGCACCCAGTCAGAAGATTGCCGCACACGCGCTCTAGCACGCGCTCCACGTTTCCGTCGACGACAGCGGCGGGTTCTCCGAATGCGATGCTGGCAATCGCCGCCGCCGTGTAGCGGCCGATCCCGGGCAACTCACGCCAGCCCTCCGCGGTCACAGGAAATTTGCCGCCCAGTTGGCGCGTAATCACTTTGGCCGCAGCATGCATCATTCGCGCGCGCCGGTAGTATCCCAGGCCGCTCCACGCGGCCAAGACACTCGATTCTCTGGCTGCAGCCAGCTTCTCAACCGTGGGGAAGCGCCGCAGAAATTCGCGGTAATGCTCGATCACCGCCGCCACACGCGTTTGCTGCAGCATGATCTCCGAGACCCAAACGCGGTAGGGATCGCGGCTTTCCCGCCACGGCAGCTCTCTCGCGTTCGCGTCATACCAATCAAGCAGACGCTTTCGAAAGATCTCTGGCCGCTTTACGCAAATCCCTTTTTCGTCTGCTCGCTCCATGCCGCCTGCATTCTAGCGGAGTCGCACATGCAGTTCCGC
>JASHQK010000373.1 GCA_030039195.1 Candidatus Sulfotelmatobacter sp. | reverse complement strand
GACCATGGTCGAGTCCTGGCCTGGAATCTCCACTGCGGCGATGTTATCCAGCGATCCTTTGCCCTGAGGCTCCGCGCGCTTGATAAACGACGCAATCAAAACCACGACTAACACGGCGCCAACTGCAATCAGAACAATTTTGGCAGGCGGCAAATTCTTCTTGGCTGTTCCAAATTCCTCGCCGATGTTGATCGTCGGCCCACTCGAAGCAGGTTGTGGCACTGTCTTCGAACTCGGCTGTGCCGGGGAAGGGCGTGCGGAGGAAGGCGCGCCTGGTTCAGTCATGGATGTTCTCGTATTGCCGATTCTACGCCAGATTGGGGCACGAGCGGCGAGAGACCCGTTGCCGTTGTTTCTGGATCGTGATATTCGGCGACGATATCTTGTCCCTCAAGCTTGACCATGAGAGCGTCAAAAGCAACTCTTGAGTTGCCCACGAAATTTTGCCCCACTTCGGTTCCGACCACGCAACAGCCCAGAACGTCTTTGGGAAAATTGCCGATATGCCAGCGGATGGCCGTTCGTCCCGGAACGTCAAGCACCTCAGGACAGACATATCCTAAATGCGGCGACATGGTGAGTACGACCCTGTAGGTTCCTGCCTCGATGCAAGGATGTCCGGGATAAAACGGCGTGAGTCGCGAAGGCTCGAGACAGTAGCACTGACTGATTCCGTCGATCGAGAACTCGCCCGTGATTGACTCACTGGTTTCAACTTTGCGATAGATATCGACTTTCATCTGTAACCTCTTGGGCGGAGTTAGCGACGCTTTCCGCCTTTATCGCCATTTTGAATTCCCCAGCGCCTCGGTCAAGGTTGGGATGAACATCGAGAGAGAATTGCCTGTGGAAAATATTTGAGGCGTTGGTGGATAGATTGTGTTTAAGTTTATGGAATCAAACTATTTAGAGTGGGCTATTATTTCTGCGAAAGGGCGGTCAAAATATAGTCAAAATATCGGGGCGGCTTGCGCAGATTTGCCGCGGACCATCAAACCTGCGGAAGCCGGGCCGACGTTGTGGGAAAATAAATAGATCAACCGATGGCGAGGATTTCAGAGCGCTCTGATGGATCGCAAAGCCTTACCAATACTTGCATTGCTGGTCTCTGTGGCGAGTCTTGTGTCGTCGTGCAATTCTGTTGATCCGAATAGCGGTCGCGTGTTGTACTCCATCTCGGTGACGCCCGCGACGGCCGACGCTCAGACTTTCCCCAATGGACAAGTCGTCTTTACAGCCTCGGGCATGTTCAGTGTTCCACCCTCGCCGGCGCCGTTGACGTTCGCGGCTCCATATGTGGGTCAATTCATTGTGGCGAATCCAACCAACCCACCAGCGACCATTGCCACTGTCGTAGCTGCTGGCGACAGTACCGTGACAGTGCAATGCGCAACGGGCGCGTCCGGAACCGTACCGGTTGTGGCCAGCGGCACCGCCAACAACGGGGCCAACACCGTCATTACCGGCAGCGCCGAATTGACCTGCCCCTAGCGGGTGAAGCGCTCGAAATTTGCAGGAAACCTGTAAGTTCCTTGAATGCGATCGGGTAAAGGTTGCCGATGGGAACGCGGCGGGGGATCTCTTCGCTGTTGCGGCTCTTACCCGACTGCCGGACTTACACTCGCAGCCTCACCAGCAACGCATTCGCTCGTCGGAACCAGGGTCGCTCGCGCCGCCGCAAATATCCGGGCATGGTCGGACGTTTGTCCAGAATCTTCTGCGCCCACTCGCGCGCTTCGGCCACGCGTCCCTGAGACTGCAAGAACAGAGCGTAGTGATAGTACGTTTCCGAAATCGTAGAAATTCTTGTCGCCTCGCGAAACATCTGCTCGGCTTTCTCCGGTTGCCCTGTCTGCGCGTAGGCCCAGGCCAGCAGTCCCTTGGCGCGATGAAAGTCGTAGTCGGGATCGGCCGAGACCGCGTGCTCCAGATCGGAAACCGCTGCCGCGTAATCTCCCAGTTCAATCTCGGCCACGCCCCGCCGGTAGAAGGGATCGGGAGAATCTGTACGAGCTGAAATAGCCTTGTCATACGCCTGTTTGGCCTGGGCAAAGTTGTGCTCATCGAGGTAGAGCAGGCCGAGCTCCTCGTAATTTCCTGCGGAAGGATTGTCGAGAATGGCGCGCTCGAGTTCGTGGATTCGCCGCCTGCGCGGAAAAGTCTGAAATGAATCGCGAAACAGATCCACGTCGGGGACAACTTCTACGAGGATGTACACCAGGGCGCCGATCCAGTGAAACAGGATGATGAAGAGCCAGAAGAAATTTGGCCGCCGCCGTATGAAGTGGACGATCGCCACCACCCGCAGCAAAATCGCCCACCACGAAAAGGCAAAGAAAAGGAACGATCCCATCCGAGACGCACTATAGCATGGAGGCCACTTTCTACCTGTCATCCTGAGCAAGCCGATCTTGCGCAGCGAAGAGCCTGTCCTGAGCGAAGTCGAATGAGTCCGGGCGATCCGCGCAAGGCATCGTGCTTTCTACGACGCCGTATGGCGCGCCGAGATCGCCTCCATTATCGGGAAAGGCCGCACACTTCTCCATTCTTCGCGTGCTTCGCGGGAGCGGATTCTCTATAATGATTGGTTTTTTTGGATTGCTCGTAAACAGTCGATCATGGAGGTTGCATGCCAGGCACTTATAACGGCGTAGCTGTGCCCGCCGACGGAAAGAAGATCGCGTATTCTGCTGGCAAGTATCAGATTCCAGATAATCCCATTATTCCTTTCATCGAAGGCGACGGCACCGGCCGCGATATCTGGAAGGCTTCGCTGCGCGTATTCAATGCGGCGGTCGATAAAGCGTACAGCGGGAAACGGCGTGTGGCCTGGTATGAAGTTTTCGCGGGAGAAAAAGCCAAGGCGAAGTTCGATACCTGGCTTCCCGATGAGACGGTGGAAGCGATCCGCGAATTTCGTGTCGCGATCAAGGGCCCGTTGACGACGCCGGTGGGCGGCGGCATTCGCTCGCTGAATGTGGCGCTGCGGCAGATTCTCGATCTCTATGCCTGCGTCCGTCCGGTGAAGTACTACAAAGGCGTGCCGTCACCGGTGAAGCATCCCGAGCGCATGGACGTCGTCATCTTCCGCGAGAATACCGAGGACGTCTACGCCGGCATCGAGTGGGAGCAGGGAACTGCCGAATGCGCGAGGCTGATCGAGTTTTTGAACAAAGACATGCTGAAGGGCGGCAAGAAGCAGGTTCGCCTTGATTCCGGGGTGGGCATCAAGCCGATCTCGGTCAGCGGAACTAAGCGCCTGGTTCGCATGGCGATTCAGCATGCGCTCCAATCCGCGCGGAAAACCGTCACGCTCGTGCACAAGGGCAACATTCAGAAATTCACCGAAGGCGCGTTCCGCAAGTGGGGATACGAACTCGCCACCGAAGAATTTCGCGACAGGGTTGTGACCGAGCGCGAGAGCTGGATTCTCGACAACAAAGACAAGAACCCGAATCTCACGATCGCGCAAAACGCCGAGCTGGTCGAGCCGGGAATGGAGTTTGCTCCGCCGGCGTTTCGCCAGAGCGTTGAGAAAGAAGTGAAGGATGTGCTCGACTCGATCTTTCAGCAGGTAGTCACGCGCGCCGACGAATATTCCG